>URKL01000028.1 GCA_900548485.1 uncultured Succinatimonas sp. | reverse complement strand
ATAAGAATCTGCTGGAGAATACCTCTTTGCAAAGCCCTATCAACGGCCGGAGGGGGCGGATCTGGGATGGACCGCGGCTTTTTCCTCCGATGCGAAACCACAGCGTAGACCGCCCCAAGAATCAAAAGCAGTACAAAAAGGGAAACCCCGATGATGACCGGCCGGTAATCGGGCGGCTCAGGAAGAGGGAGAGCCCCTTCCAAAGGAACCAACACGGTCTGCTGCGCGATGATGTTCGTATCCAGGTTATCGAATGAGATGTATATCGCCTTGGTTTTATCCGAAGAAACCTCCTCCTGAGGGGGAAGCGCCACAGAGCCTGCACGAATCGCCCCAGACCACGCCTGCCCATCCACCGTCCCGGTCAGGGAGCGGCCTTCAAAAACTGAGTCGGTAAGCACTTGGCGCTCCGGATTCTCAGCGTCATAGAAGGCTATGGAGATCTGTGCTGTCCGGTCATATGATACCGCGTCTTCATCCGCCGGCTCGGTATCCTCATAGACGATACCGGGTGTCAGGATGATATGGTATTCTGTGATCACATCCACCTTGACCTGGCTGCCGGCCGCCCCCTGGAAGCTGACATGCACCTTTTCCGCGCTGGGGTGGTCCAGCTCCAGAAGCGTATAATGTGTGCCGGAGACCTGCCGTACACTCCCCGCGCTGAAATCTGCGTTCAGATTCCGAATGGGGCTGTCGCTGATAAATAAAAGCCTGGCGTTGGTTGCGTTGGCGGTTGGGATCGTGATGTCGAGTTCTTCCGTCCCGCCATCGGCATCCACAACTGCCGCCGTTGTTTTTTTGATGTTCAGCTGCTCCAAAAGGATGGAGTCCACCGCCTGTTGAATATCCTCAGCCTTGGGGGCGTGGTAATTTGCGCCACCGGTCTCCGCCGACGCGGAAAAAATCGTGTTTGCCTTATTTTCCATATCAGCCCCAAGGCCAATTACATGGATCACAACTCCGGAGTTCTTGGCCTCTGTGACCGCATTTTCAAACTGACCGGAGGAAACCGCGGTTGCTGCGTCATCCTGCATTACAATTTCGCCGTCCGAAAGCATTACAACGGTTTTCTCGGACCCTCTTTACCTCGAGCTTGAGCTTCGCTCTTTGCAAGCTTAATTGCACCTGTAGGTAATCCTTTTAAATCATCAAAATTTTCAATTTCTAAAACAAAACCATGAGTCGCATCTAAGACATTATTAGCAAACTTTGCTTGTAATTGAGAGAGTCTTGAGGAAATCTCTGTGTAACGTTTTTGTTTTTGTGGTTCTAAATCAACTCCACTTAAACGAAAATCTCGCAAAGAATTTCCTACTGCACAACGCTTAGCAAAAGGCAGGGCATTAAATTCATCGCTCTTAGATAAATTCAATAGAGCTTCATATAAAGGTCGGTATTGTCCTACCCAAGAAGTATATTCTGCAATCAAGGGTAAACATTCATCATAAGCTTGACGCAAAGGATCTGTATTGCAAACATTATTTAAATGACTCGCAATTGACCATACCCTTGATAATTTATCATCAGCCTCTTCAATAGGCACTAAGAGCTTAGAATAACTAGGATTAGATCCTGTTTGCTTACAAAGATCGATAATAAGTTGCCGACAAGTTTCAATACAATGCTCTAAGGCTGGCTTTAAATGTTCAGGTTTTACCTGTGAAAATTTTGGAAATCCAGAAAAATTTAATAAGGGATTTGTGGCTAATGAATCAGACATGCTTAAACCTTAAAATATTTATATATAGGTGTTTTTGATAGAAAATGGGCTATGTGCTAAGATGTTAATGCACTCTTGTTGCCAAGATTAACTCCTTTTTTTCTTCATCTATTATATGTATATGGGGGAGTTTCTAAACTTTTTCGATATGCCTGAACAAATTAATCCTCTTTATCGCCAACGTCTATTAGCTTTAGAAAAGGTAATGCTATCTCAAAATCTAGATGCAACCTTGATTTTTCATGATGATGAATACCTGTCATTTGAACTAACAGATGACTGCCAACGTCTGCGCTATCTAAGTGGCTTTACCGGAAGTGCGGGATGTATTGCCATAGCGTCACATGTAAATGAGGATTTTTCAGCACATAAAGCAAAAATTGTTACTGCAAATGCCAAATATCCTCTCAAAAAGGCCGCTTGTGTTTTCACTGATGGCCGCTATTTAGTACAAGTACATGAGCAAATTGATGAGGATTGTTTTGATGCTTTAGATATCTCGCAAGTAAAACCTCAGATGTGGCTGGGAGAGATACTTGAAAAACACTCTCGTATTGGTATTGATCTTCGCTGTATCAGCTATAAAACCTATCAAAACTTAAAGAAAGATCTAGATAGTCTTGATTTAGAGATTGTACCTTTAAGACAAAATCTTGTAGATATAATTTGGGAAAATCGGCCTGAGAGTGAATGCTCAAAAGTAATGATCTTCCCAGATGAGTTTAACGGTTGTCCTTCACCACAAAAACGCAAAAATTTAGCTACAGAATTACGCGATCGCGACCTTGATGCTACCGTTATTTGCGATCCTGAAAGTATTTGCTGGCTCTTAAATATTCGTGGTAATGACCGCAAATACTTACCTGTTGTTAACTGCAAAATGGTAGCTTATTCTAACTCCACCTTAGAATGGTATATTGATGATCGCCATTTAGATGAAGAAATGGCAGCCGATCTTGAAGCTCATTTTGGACATATTGATATTTTCCCTGAGTCAAGCTTTGAAGATGTTTTAGAGCGTTTATGCACATCATCTTGTGCTGTATATGTCGATCCTGATAGTGTCAACGCCCATGTATTAAATATTCTTTATGCTGGTGGTGCAAAAGTTACTTGTGGTTTAGGTCTTTGCCAACTGCCAAAAGCTTGTAAAAATCAATTGGAAATAGCTGGTGAATATAAGGCTCATATAAAAGATGGTATTGCAATGTGCCGTTTTTTAGCCTGGCTTGATGATTTAACCAAAGTTGAAAAAATCTCTGATACCGAAACCTTTAAACGAGCTGTTGAGGATACTGATGAAGCCATCTTAGCTGATAGAGCTGAATCATTCCGTAAAGTTGAACAAGGTTATATTGAACCATCATTTGCAACAATTTCTGCTTTAGGACCAAATGCTGCAATGTGTCACTATAATCATGCAGAGGTCTCTACTCCTCGAAGATTAGGAGAAGATCCTTTATATCTCATAGATAGTGGCGCCCATTACTTTGACGGTACGACTGATATTACCAGAACTGTTTTAGTCGGTCCTGGTTTAAGTGATGAAATTAAAAATATGTTTACCTTGGTGCTAAAAGGTCATATTGCCCTTTCTACTCTAATTTTCCCTAAAGGAACTTCAGGACAGCAATTAGATGTTATAGCAAGACGTCCTTTATGGGATTATGGGCTTGATTATGCCCATGGTACAGGACATGGTGTTGGACACTTACTCTCTGTACATGAAGGACCACAGCAAATTTCCTTACATAGATCAGACGTACCATTACAAGTTGGCATGGTTATCTCTGATGAACCTGGTTTTTATAAAGAAAACGCATATGGTATACGCCTTGAAAATCTCTTAGTAGTGCAAAATTGCTCTCAACCAGGACTTTCGCATATGTTATGCTTTTCACCCTTAACCCTAGTACCTTTTGATAAACGTATTATCAATATCGAACTATTATCAGATAAAGAAATTGACTGGCTTAATGACTATCATCAAAATGTAAGAAACGTTATTAAAAATGCGGCTACCACACTTACTGATACCGAAATCAGCTGGCTTGAAATTGCAACAGCAAAAATTTAAATCAAAAAGGAAAGTTGATGCTATTTTTTAAAAAAGCTCTACCTACAGCATTCTATTGTCAGACACGATTGCAACAATTACCGTGCATACCTGTAGCGGCAGATTCTTATAACATATTAGAAACGCCCTCACGTTGCCATCACCGTCTTTTAGAGCTTATTGCCTCGGCACAAACTCGTATTTTAATCACAGCCTTATATTTACAAGATGATGAGGCTGGGCGTGAAGTTTTAAACGCTCTTTATGAAGCTAAAGCAAAAAATCCCAAACTCTATATTCGCGTTTATGTTGATTTTCATCGTGCTCAGCGTGGTTTAATTGGCAAAGGACCTTCCTTAGGTAATAGCGAGCTTTATTATAAGATGGCCGTAAATTGTGAAGCTCCTCCCGCTATATACGGAGTCCCGGTTAAACGTCGCGAAATCTTTGGTGTTATGCACCTCAAAGGATTTGTCTTCGATAATACCGTCTTATACTCTGGAGCTAGTATCAATAATGTCTATATGGATTATGCCGAACGCTATCGTTTAGATCGTTATCATGAAATCCATAGTGCTTCTTTAGCTGATGCTATGTGTGCCTTTGCTACTGAAGCTTTTCACTCAAACTTTGCTGTACAAGATTTCTCTCAAGGTCAGGTTAAAGCAGCTAAAGAAATGCGTGATGAGATAAAACAATTACGTCGTCACTTAACTGAGGTTCAATATTCATTTAAAGGGGGCTGGATCCACAAAAATGAAGTCGGTATTACTCCTGTCGCAGGGTTAGGTAAACGACATAATTTATTAAACCGCGATCTCTTATGGCTAATTGGTGCAGCTAAAGAGAGTCTCTTTATCTGTACCCCTTACTTTAATCCACCTAAAGTATTATTAAATGCTTTAAATGAAGCATTAGAACGCGGTATACATATGACACTAATTGTTGGAGATAAAGTTGCAAATGATTTCTTCATTCGCGAAAACGAAGAATTTTCAACTGTTGGTGCAGTTCCCTATATCTATGAACAAAACCTAAAAGATTTTATACAAAGTCACCAACAATATATAGATAGAAATCAACTTGATATTCGTTTATGGGCTGATGGACAAAATACTTATCACGTCAAAGGCTTATATGTAGATCAAAATCTAGCTTTAATGACTGGCAATAACTTAAATCCTCGTGCTTGGGCTTTAGATTTAGAAAACGGTTTAATCATCCATGATCCCAATCATTTACTCAAAGAAAAGTTCATGCATGAGCAACAATACTTATTAAAAAACACTACCAAAATTAAATCGCCATCGGATATTGAAGACTTTGAAAATTATCCTGATGAGGTAAAACGTTTATTACGTAAAGTAAAACGCCTCAGAGCATCAATCTTCATCAAACAACTACTTTGAGGATGTAATCTTGATCTCAGATAACGACAGCTATTATCAAAGTAATGCCTTAGAAGCTTTGCCCGGAGTGGGCAAACGTTATGCGCAAATATTAAAGGAATTAGGCTTTAATACCCTTTTTGATATTTGCTTTGATATTCCCTTTCGTTATCTAGATAAGACTAAAATTACTCCAATATCAGAAGTTATAGAAGAAGATCATTATTATTTAATAAAAGCAAAAGTACTATCAACGCATAACCTTAAAGGTAAGGTTTTAAAAGTCGCACTTGCTGATGATTTTGGCAAAATTGAAGCAATTTTCTTCAATTCCTTGCCTTATTTCACAAATAAATTAGTTTTAAATCAGGAAGTAATACTCTTTGGCATGAGCAAAAGAGATTATTATGGTCGTTTATGTTTGCAACATCCTCAAGTGACCTTTTTACAAAATGGACAAGAGTTTGCTCCTGAAAAAAACTTAACTCCGATATACCATCTATCAGAAACCTTACCTCAACAAAACTTAAGAAAAATAATTACAACTGTAACTTCTAGGCTTAAATCTCTTCCTTTAGCTGAATTATTAACTCCAGAGGAAAATCCTTTTTCTTTAAGCTTAACTGAAGCAATCCTGACCATGCATGCTCCATTGCCTCCTCAAGATGGATCTGCTTTCAATTTATTTACTACAAAGGCTTTTAAAAGAATTTGTTTTGAGGAACTTATAGCCTATCAACTCACCTTACTACAACTTAAAGACATCAATCTTTTACATACTGCAGAAAATATAGCGATAGATCTTAAAGTTGAGCAAAAACTCTTAGAGACTCTTCCTTTTAGACCTACAGCAGGTCAGGTACAAGCTTATAAAGAAATTTGTACTGATTTAGAGAAATCAGTCCCCATGTTGCGTTTATTACAAGGTGACGTAGGTTCAGGGAAAACACTAGTGGCAATTATGGCCTGTTTGCAAGTATGTCGAAATGGCAAACAATGCGTTTTATTAGCACCTACCGAACTTTTAGCTAATCAACACTATCAAAGCTTTAAAAAATTCTTAAGCCCTTTTGCGGTAAATCTTGTTCTTTTACATTCTTCTTTGCCACAAAATCAACGCCAACAGATCTTAAAAGAAATTGCCTCAGGTACAGCAAATATCATTATAGGGACACACAGTGTTTTTCAAGAAAATGTGAAATACCATGATCTTGCCTTAGCGGTTATAGATGAACAACATCGCTTTGGACTTGAACAGCGCTCCTCGCTCTTAAAAAAAGCTCCTAAAGGGAAGAGTTTGCATCAATTAGTCATGACTGCTACACCTATACCAAGAACTCTACAATTAGCAATTTACTCTAATCTAGATGTAAGTTCTATTTATGACAAACCTCCTGGGCGCAAAAAAATCATTACCGCGATGGTCTTAGATAGACGACGCCGTGAAGTTATTTCCCATTTACGTAATGTCTGTGAAATTGGACAACAAGTATATTGGGTATGTCCACTTATTGGCGAAAATGGCGACGATCAAGCTGCTGCACAAAATGTCTACAAAGAAATTTCCCGTAGCTTACCTGATATAAAATGTGCCCTCCTTCATGGACAATTAAAGCCTGCACAAAAACAACAAGTAATGGCAGACTTTGTCAACAATAAAGTTCAAATCTTAGTGGCTACAACCATAGTGGAGGTGGGCGTTGATGTACCTAATGCCTCTGTTATCATCATTGACGGCGCACAAAGACTTGGATTGGCTCAATTACATCAGCTCCGCGGTCGTGTTGGACGTGGACAAATTCAAGGTTCATGCGTACTTTTATATAATATTCCTGAGGATGATCCCAAAGCGGCAACCTTAATTCAAGAGCGTTTACAAGTAATTAAAAATAATGATGATGGTTTCAAAATTGCCGAGAATGATTTAAAACTCAGAGGCCCAGGTGAAGTCATAGGCACAGCTCAAAGTGGCTTTAATTTTATGCGAGCTGCTGCTATAGATAGAGATCATGAACTTTTAAAACTTGCTCATCAAAAAGCATCTATACTTAAAAAACAAGATCCTAAGCGCGCTTTGGCATTAGTAAAACGCTGGTTTTACAAAGTAGGAGCTTAAATGTATTCAACATATCATAAGAAAGCACCATCTCCTTGGCATTTTTTTATAAAATTATTTGCCTTCATTTTTATTATACTTGGGCTCTTAGGTATAGTTTTTGTGGTGTTTTTCAATGGTAATAATGTAAAAATACCTTTATTGAAGCTTCTAAATGAACGTTCTTCTTTAAATATAGATTTTAATGAAGTAGAATTTTCAGCCCTTTATCCAAATGTCTTAAAAATCAAGGACCTTAGAATCGATAACTCTTCAATAGAGGAACTTTATTGTGAATATGATCTTAAAGGAGCTCTTTATAATCAAGATTTTGTCATAAACGATCTCTATGTCCGCAATGCTCAACTTGACAATACAACCTACAAAAAACTCATCAAAGAAAATTTAGGTTTTAAAACCATTAAAATTAAAAATCTAAGTTTAGTAAACACAGCATTAAAAAGCGCAGAAATTTCTTTACCTAAAGCTGATGCAAATTTTAAAGATATAACCCTAAATGAACAGGGAGTTAATTTAAATCAAGCGCAGATTTTCTCTCATGAAGGCGAGCTTCTGGGAATAAAGGTCAAAGATCTACAATTTAGTGGTAATTTAAATTCAAATACTTTCTTCTTTAATAAACTCTCATTAAATCTTTTAGGAGGATTTCTAGAAGCCTCCGGAGAATTTCAGTATTTTGAGAAAATTTTAAAATTTAAGGAGTTAAGCTTAAAAAACATAGTGCTAAAAGATTCTCTTCCTAATTTAGAGATTATTGCCCCTAAAGTTAACTTAGACAAAATAAGTGTAGTAAAAGGAGATCTCTACCTTGGGGAACTTAACGGGACTTTTAACGACTTATACTTAAAACAAGCTGAACTTAAAGGCAATTTCAAAGGTAATATAGGGGAGATCTCTTTTAGCG
This sequence comes from uncultured Succinatimonas sp., assembly GCA_900548485.1. Taxonomy (GTDB): domain Bacteria; phylum Pseudomonadota; class Gammaproteobacteria; order Enterobacterales; family Succinivibrionaceae; genus Succinivibrio. The sequence continues at coordinate 3,887 of URKL01000028.1, read as the reverse complement.
ATCTCAATCTAACTTTTGAAAATAATCAAATACAAGCAACCTTTGATAAGAATTCCTCCTTTACTTCTCAAGGAGATTATCTAAATGGCACTTATAATATCCTCGCAAATTTTAATGATCATCACCTTGAAATAGATAGACTCTCTTTTAATGCCGTTAAATTTGAGCCAACAGATAAACTTATTACAAGTTTAAAAGACAAACTTTCGCAAACAACAGTCAATGTCAATAAACTCGCTCTTAAAAATATTGAATTTATCTCCCATATCGAAGATTTGCCTTTATCCATTAAAAATATTGACGCTAATCTCGCTAACTTTAATTTCGATAAACATGGAAATTTATGCAATAAAGCAGCTAGTGCCCAAGTAAAAATCCAAAACGCTTTTTATAGCGATCTCTATATTTACAATCTAGCTTTACTTGCAAACCTTACAGACGATCTTGTAAACCTTACCATAAACGATCTGACATTTAGAGAATCAAGCATGCATGGCGCTCTATCCTATAATCGCCATAACCATAATTTTTATATTTTAGCTTCTACTCATAACTTCGAGCTCTCATCTTTAAATTCTTCTCTCATCCCACATACTTTAAGTGGGGCGTTAAACTTCGAACTTGATTTAAAGGGTATATATAAACAAGAAAATTTTTGGCGAGATTTGCACGGGGAAATTAAAGCTTCGGGAGATAGAATTTTAATTTCTTCATTTGGTTTAGACTTACTTAATGGAGGAGAAAAAAAATCTTATACCCTCGATCTACCACAAATGCTTCTTGCACTAAGCGATGCTGATTGTGGTTTAATTAAGCCAACTCTTAACTGCTCATTTGATGGCAAGTTTGGGAAAATGCGTTTTAATACCGAAACTATCAGTTCTAAAATTCACGCTTCAGCACAACTAAACTTAGATACCTTAAATTTAAATGGACAAATGCATTTAGTAAGTCTGCCCTTAGATAGTAGCTCAACTTTAGATCTGGAAGGTACCATAAATGAGCCCCTTTTTAAGCTATCAGCTATTGAAAGGGGCGAAAATCGTCCTGGAATTATGCCTAAAGTTAACGCCGAGCTGAAACCTTAATTTTGATTTGACTGCGCTTTTGACGAGGAGCTGTAATCGAATCTGATCCTAAAGTTGAACCGGTCATATTGGCAAGCATTAACATAAAGCTTGGAACCTTTTCGCTCATTCCTGAACGAATTATACCTAAGGTAGCGGTGAACTCCGCGCCTAATAAAACTAACCACCAATTGATATAAATCCAAATCATAAGTACAGGCAATGCAGCTAATGCTCCATACAAAGCCTCATAATTAGAAAAATTCAAAACAAAGGTACTAAAAAGTTTTTTGGAAATTTCAAAAGCTACTGTTACTAATACCGCACCTAAAAAAGCATCCTGAAGCTTAACACTAACAGCAGGGACAATCGTAAAGAGCGCTGTAATTACCGCAATTTCAATAATAATGGGAAAAGTAAAATAAGCAATCAATACTGGTATTTCAATACCTGTTCCCGAGGAAAAAGCATAACCTAAGACCTTAGTAAAAATCCAAATTATCAAGCCTAAAGCCATAGGTCCTAGTGTCAGCAAAGTCCAATAAATAGCCATTTTGCTACCCAAACGGCGCTTGCCTCCTCTCCAGATACGATTTAAAGCATTATCTATAGACCTAACAAGCATGAAAGCTATCACAAATAAAAAGAGTGTACTTGTCAAAGTCAAACTTCCTGCATGTTCAACTAAGGTACTAACATAAGAGTTTATAGCCTCATAAAAAACTGGCATAAAATTTACGGCGGCAAAATTTTTTAAGGCATCACGAGCTTGAGAAAATGATGGTACTACCGCAAAAATGGACATTACCACGCTCAAAACAGGAATTAAGGCTAAAATTGAGGTAAAAGCTAAAGATGCAGCTTCTAACCCCACACTGTCACGTTTGACTCGTCGAATAAAATAAATTACAAGTTCTTTCACAATAGCATCCATATTAAAAAATATCTTATTCTATTTTAACGGTTAATTATCTCATTTCGCGAGTTGTTTTCAGTAAATATCCCGCCCATATTAAGAGCAAATACCAGCTTATTCATAAAAAAAATGTAACGAAGGTCAAAAATAAGCTAAAATATCGCAAATATTTCTATCTCTAATCCTGCTTGTCATCCAAGCAATTAAGAATCACACAGGGTATAAAAATGGATGTTCAGAAAATCCGTAACATCGCTATCATTGCGCATGTTGATCACGGTAAGACAACTCTGGTAGACAAACTTCTACGTCAGTCAGGCACCCTTGATCGTAATGAATTAGGTCAAGAGCGCGTTATGGACTCTAACGATATTGAAAAAGAACGTGGTATTACCATTCTTTCTAAGAACACTGCTATTAACTGGAATGACTATCGTATCAATATCGTAGATACCCCAGGCCATGCTGACTTCGGTGGTGAGGTTGAGCGTGTTATGTCAATGGTTGACTCTGTTCTATTATTAGTCGATGCCGTTGATGGTCCTATGCCACAGACTCGTTTCGTAACTCAAAAAGCTTTCGCAGCTGGTTTAAAGCCGATCGTCGTCATCAATAAATGTGACCGTGAAGGCGCTCGTCCTGATTGGGTAATCGATCAAGTTTTTGATCTTTTTGATAATTTAGGCGCTACCGATGAACAATTAGATTTCCCAGTAGTTTATGCCTCTGCTTTCCAAGGTTGGGCTTCCTTAGACGCTAGTGAACACGGCGACAACATGGATCCTTTATTCAATACTATTATTGAAAAAGTTAATGCTCCTGAGGCTGATGTTGACGGACCTTTACAGTTACAAATATCTTCCTTAGATTTCACCTCTTATGTTGGTGTTATCGGTGTTGGTCGCATCAAACGTGGTATTGCTCGTGCAAATCAAGCTGTAACCATCATTGATCGCGAAGGTAAAACTCGTCAAGGTAAGATAGGTCAGGTTTTAGGTTACTTAGGTTTACACCGTTCCGCTGTCGATGAGGCTAAAGCTGGCGATATCATTGCTGTTACAGGTTTAGGTGAACTTAAGATCTCCGATACTATCTGTGACAACTCTAAGCTTGAAGCTTTACCTCCTTTATCTGTTGACGAACCGACAGTTTCTATGAACTTCTGCGTCAATACCTCTCCTTTTGCAGGAAGAGAAGGTAAATTCATTACTTCTCGCAATATTGAGGATCGTTTACGCGAGGAATTAGTTCATAACGTAGCTTTACGTGTAGAAAAGACTGAAGATGCTGATCGCTTTAAGGTTTCAGGCCGTGGTGAGTTACATTTATCTGTACTTATCGAGGAGATGCGTCGCGAAGGTTATGAATTGGGAGTTTCTCGCCCTGAGGTAATCTTACACAAGGAAAATGGTCGTACTTTAGAACCTTATGAGGTTTTAACCTTAGACTTAGCCGAAGAAAACCAAGGCCCGGTTATGGAAGAGCTAGGTTTACGTAAGGGTGAACTTAAGAATATGGTTCCGGACGGCAAAGGTCGTGTACGTCTTGACTACCGTATTCCAGCCCGTGGCCTTATTGGCTTCCAAACTCTCTATATGACCTTGACCTCAGGTTCAGGTTTAATGTATCACACCTTCGATTGTTATGATGAGTTTGTTGGTGGTTCTATCGGTGAACGTCAAAATGGCGTACTAATCTCTAACGATACTGGTAAAGCAGTTCCTTATGCTTTATGGTTCTTACAAGAGCGTGGTCGTTTATTTGTAGCTCCTGGCGAAGAAGTTTATGAAGGTGAGGTTATTGGTTTACATGTTCGTAGCAATGACTTAACAGTTAACCCTCTGAAGACAAAGAAGCTCACTAACGTTCGTGCCGCAGGTTCTGACGATAATATTCTCTTAACC
>URKL01000027.1 GCA_900548485.1 uncultured Succinatimonas sp. | reverse complement strand
CAAGCTAAATTCTTATGTACAAACTGTGGATATACAGCCAATGTATATGAAAACGTAGCGGGAAATATCCTGATGGCAGCTCTTGCTAGGCTAGATTAGGAAGTGAACTTTCAAAAGAGTCAGCACAGAAAAAGCACTGAAGACAGATAGTAATCTAAGCCGTGTAAATCCCCTTGCTTTAGCAAGGGGAGGAAGTCAAATAGATAATTCAGAAGCAGGATCAATACGAGATGCTTTGAAAGCAGGATAGAGTGCGGCTAAAAGACTCATAACTAAGGAACAAATAGTTACTAAAAGTACATCTATAAGGGATAAGGATGAGGGGATAAAGTTAATAAAATAGATATTCTCATTTAAAAGCTCAAAACCAAAATATTTTTCAAAATTACTAGTAATTGGGGTAATAAAAAATGCTAAAGAGCAACCTAAGACTAGTCCTATAATTGTGCCTCTTAATGCCGAAAGTACCCCCATGAGAGTAAATATTTTAATAATATTAGCTCGAGGCATGCCCATAGTGAGTAAGATAGCAATTTCTCGACTTTTTTCACTTACAGACATGATTAGGTTTGAGATGATATTAAAACAGGCAACTGCCATTACTAAAATCATCGCCAAATACATTATATTGCGAATAAGCTGAATATCGTTATAGAGTTTACCTTGACTCTTCATCCAAGTGCTAGTTGTTACTAAATCTTTTAATTTAGGCAAGGCTAAGTTTAAAGATTCATCAACATTGAGCATATTTTGAGTTTTGATGTGAATGCTATTTGGAGCTTTTAAAGAAGCCAAAGATACGGCTTTATCTATATGTGTAAAAGCTAAAGTGGAGTCAATTTGTCCTCCGGTTTTAATTACGCCCACAATTTTAAAAGTAGCATTAGCAGGTCGACTTAGAGGATTTTCATTTGAACTTTTATCGATAGTTATAAGATCTACTAAATCACCAATGTGTAAGTTCAATTTTTTTAAAATGCCGTTACCAATAATAAGAGGAAAGTTATCATCATCAATATTAAGCTTATCAACAGAACAGCTCATAAATCGTTCTAAATTGACAACATTTTTCTCAAGTTTAGGGTCAATTCCGATAAGAGCAGAAGGAGCAAAGCTTTGATTTTTAGAAAAAACACCTTCTAACGTTACTGTTGGAGCAGCTGCAATAATGCCTGGAGTTTGAACTAGCGTCTGCAGATCGTCCTCAAGATGGCTAAATTCATCTTCTTGAGAATTTAAGGTTGCAGCAGGAATTAAAGAAAGAACCCGATTGTGTAGTTCATATTCAAAACCATTCATTGCCGAAAGGCCGATGATTAAAGCACAAACACCAGCGGCAATACCTGTTGTAGATGCCATAGACATAAATCTTGCTAAGGCGCCATAGCGCTTAGAACGTAAAAAGCGCATTGCAATTTTTAAATTTTGAAATCTAAACATTGATGCGACCATCCTCGATGGTATAAATACGATCGCATTTTTGTGCTAAAGACTCATCGTGAGTTACCATTACTACAGCAGTGTGTTCAGTATGAGCAAGGTTTAAAAAGAGATCAAAGATTGCTTTAGCATTGTTTGCATCTAAATTACCAGTGGGTTCATCTGCAAGAATAAGTTTAGGATGATTTACCATTGCGCGAGCTATAGCTACTCTCTGTCTTTCTCCTCCTGACATTTCTGAAGGTTTATAATTTAATCTGTGTTCAAGACCAACCTTTATAAGATATTCTCGAGCTCTGCTTTGAGCTTTTTCCATAGGAGTTTTAGCGATGACAAGAGGCATCATGACATTTTCAAGAGCTGTAAAATCGCCTAAAAGATGATGGAATTGATATACAAAGCCTAAGCTTTGATTGCGAAAGTTAGCCTTTTGTGAGGAAGTAAGATTTTTTAGGTTAATGTTATCAAAGATAATTTCGCCATCTGATTGGCTATCAAGGGTTCCTAAAATATGTAGCAGGGTACTCTTGCCAGAGCCAGATTTGCCTATAATTGCAGTGATCTCATCGGCATAGATATCTATGTTTATATCATGTAAGACAGCTGTTTTTACAGCACCTTCTGTATAGGTACGACAAACTTTACGGGCTTTTAATAAAATCTCTTGCATAATTTATCCTCGCGAGAGATGAGTAATTGGATCTGTGATGGCCGCACGAATGGCCGGGTAGAGCGTACAGATGATGCTTATAGTTAAGCTTCCTGTAAAAATCATGAAAATATTCAAAAAATCAATACTTACAGGCAAGGTACTATTGAGGTTTAAGCTTAAAAGATAAGCTACACCGTAGGTCGCAGGAATACCGATGAGGGTTCCAATTGTAGCTCCTATAAAACCATAGGAAATTCCCATAAACATAAAGATTTTTAAAATACGCATGCTTTTAAGACCTAAGGTTTTTAAGATAGCAATATCAGTCAATCTTGAGGCTACGGTCATGGTTAAAGCTGAGAGAATATTGAAAGCTGCTACTAAAATTATCAAGGTTAACATTATGGACATAGAAAGTTTTTCTAAAGCTACAGCTTTGAAAAACTCTCCAAGGCTATCACGCCAATCACTAGATTTAAGTTGCATCTTTTCAAGAGCTATAACTGTGTTGTCAACTAAGAATGGATCTTCAAGCCATAATCTTAAAGTTTGAGGAGGTTCTTTATAGCGTAATAGACGTCGTACATCTTCATAATTAGCATAAGCCTCAGGAATGGCATTATTATTTACCGAAGGGGAATATTCACTTAAGGTAAATATTCTTTGTGATGGCACTAAGCCTATAGGAGTGTAGCGCGCGTTTTGTGTGCTGATAAGGCGCACATTTTGTCCTAAAAGTAAGTTTAATTTTAAGAATATTTGTGTTTGTGCATTGAGGGCATAGCTATTTTTTTTAGGAATACTTAATAAATTTAAATCATCAATAGTATAGCTTTGTTTTAAAATAATTTTGTCAGTATCAATGCCTTGTAGATTTACAAGTAAGATCCCATCGCCACCTTGCAATAAAACTTCAGATCTAATAAAAGGGGCACATGCGATTACATGAGGTAAGTCTAGAAGCTTTGAGGCTTCAGTTAGGGGGGCCTCCACTATAAGTTGAGCTGTTGATGAGAGAGCAGCATCTTTTAAGCGATTTTGTAACCCTCCCATAATTGAAGAGACTACAATTAAGGAGGCAACACCTATAGTGATACCTATAGTTGCTAATAAAGCCACAAAAGAGGCGAATTTATGTGAGCTGTGAGAGAAACTACACCGTGTGGCAACAGACAGCTCTAAAGGATGAAATAAACGCACTACAAAATCCTAAACTAGCAATAGTTAGTTGCTCATTTTAGCTAAATCTTAAAGCTTGTACATAAAAGAACTTAAATTTCTCAAAAAACATATAGGATTGATAAATTATATATTATTCAAAGACCTTTGTTTAAGATAAAGCTTTGCCGTATATAAGGCAATATTTAAAAAAATTGTAAGAACTATAAGATCATGTAATAATGCTAAATTAAACATTTGATCTTTACGCCTGTAGTCACGGGGATTTTATGAATTTTGCTTATTTACAGCAAAGCCTCTCTACAGGGAGAAAATAGTTGTGTTTAACACACGGACTTTGATCATCTTTGGGCAATGGTGCCCTCAGTTTACTTGGTAACAATCAATGGACAAACTAGAAGAAGCCAAAAACAACGGCGTGGCGGCAGCCTCCAATGCACAGAATTTACAGGAATTAGATGCCGTCAGAGTCAATTTTTTAGGCAAGAAAGGTGAATTTGCAGCCTTTATGCGTGAATTAGGCAAATTATCAGCCGAAGAACGCCCGCAACGTGGAGCTATAATCAACGACGCTAAACAAGCTGTAATCGCAGCTGTAGAAGCTCGTCGTGAAGCAATTGAATCTGCCATTATGGCTGAAAAGCTTAAGAGTGAAACTGTGGATATTAGCTTACCTGGTCGTCGTCAAATTCCAGGCAATATCCATCCTGTTAGTCGCACCATTGAGCGTATTAAGGAAATTTTTGGATCTATGGGCTTTAGTGTTGTAGGTGGTCCAGAAATTGAGGATGATTATCATAATTTTGATGCTTTAAATTTACCTCCAAATCATCCAGCTCGTGCCTCTCATGATACTTTTATGGTAGAGAATGGTTTGTTATTGCGCTCTCAGACCTCTTCAGTTCAGGTCCGTACTATGGAGAAGCAACAACCTCCTATTCGTATCATTGCTCCAGGCCGCGTTTATCGTAATGACTATGATATGACTCACACCCCGATGTTCCATCAGGTCGAAGGTCTGTTAGTTGAGGAACATACTTCATTTGCCGAGCTTAAGGGTGTTCTCAACGAATTTTTACTTAAATTTTTTGAAGAAGAGTTAGAAGTACGTTTTAGACCTTCTTATTTCCCATTTACCGAACCTTCAGCAGAGGTTGATTTAAGACGCAAAGGCGGTAAGTGGTTAGAGGTTTTAGGTTGCGGTATGGTTCATCCTAATGTGCTGAAGAATGTTGGTATTGATACTGATCGTTATGTAGGTTATGCCTTCGGTATGGGTGTTGAGCGTTTGACCATGTTGCGTTATGGCGTAAACGATCTGCGCGCTTTCTTTGAAAACGATCTGCGTTTCTTAAAACAGTTTGCCTAAATCAGCACAAAATTTGGAAGTTAAAAGATTATGTTATTCAATAAAAAATGGGTAGACGAGTGGGTCCCCAATGATTTAAGCGCACAAGATCTTGCCGATAAAATTACTATGGCTGGTCTAGAGGTTGACTCTGTTAAGGCTCCTTGTGGTGATTTTGACCACGTAGTTGTAGCTAAAGTTGTATCTTGCAAAGATCATCCCGATTCAGATCACATGCATGTTACTTTAGTTGATGATGGATCTGGCGAGTTAATTCAAGTTGTTTGTGGTGCTCCTAATTGTCGTGAAGGCTTAAAGGTATGCTTCTCTCAGATTGGCGCCAATATTAACGGTTTACATATCAAAAAAGCTAAACTTCGCGGAATTGAGTCTAATGGTATGCTCTGCTCTTATAAGGAGTTAGGCATGGCTGAGGAGTCTGACGGTATTATTGAATTGCCTGAAGATGCTCCGCTTGGTATGGATATTCATGAATATTTCCATTTAGACGATAGTATTATTGATGTAGATCTTACTACTAACCGTCCTGATTGCTTAGGTATTTACGGTATTGCTCGTGAGATTGCCGTTTTAACTGGCCAAGAATTTGTGGAAAAAGATGTTCCGGCTGTCGCAAGTGAAATTACCGATACTATGAAGGTAACCTTAGAGGATAAGGAAGCTTGCCCGCGTTATTTAAGTCGTGTTATTCGTGGTGTTGATCAAAAGGCTAAAAGTCCTGTATGGATGACTGAAAGATTGCGTCGCTGTGGCATAAGATCAGTTTCGCCGATTGTTGACGTTACTAATTATGTTATGCTTGAGTATAGTCAGCCTTTACATTCTTTTGATTTCAATAAGCTCCATGATGAGTTGATTGTACGTAAAGCTCATAAAGATGAGATTTTAACTGTACTCTCTGGAGAGGAAATTAAATTAGCTGAAAATACCTTGGTAATTGCAGATTCTCAAGGTGCCGTAGCAATTGCTGGTATCTTTGGTGGTGCTAATTCTGGCATTGATGAGAATACTACAGATGTTGTTTTAGAGTCTGCTTTCTTTGCTCCTGATGCAATTAAAGGTCGTGCTCGTCAGTATGGCTTAGATACTGATGCTTCACATCGCTTTGAGCGTGGTGTTGATCATGAAGGTCAAAGACGCGCTATGGAAAGAGCCACTGCTTTATTACTTCATATTGCAGGAGGAAAAGCAGGTCCAATTCATGAGGAAGTTGCTTGCGAATATCTACCTAAACATGAGCCTATTGTTTTACGTATGTCTCATTTAAAGAAGGTTTTAGGTATTGAAATCCCTGTTGAGCAGGTAGAATTTATCCTTACTCATTTAGGTATGCAACCTAAGGCTATTGAAGGTGGATTTGAAGCTGTTTCTCCATCATTTAGATTTGATATTGCCATTGAAGAGGACTTGATTGAAGAAGTTGCTCGTATGTATGGCTATGACAATATTCCAAATGCTATTCCTGTAAGCACCTTAGATATGGTTCATGATTCTGAAGAAACAGTTTCTGATCGTATGATTCAGAATGCTTTAGTTTCTTTAGGTTACAATGAGGCAATTACCTATTCATTTACCGATCCGCAAGTTTTAAAGGTCTTCTCTGATATTAAGCCTTTAATGTTAACTATGCCGATTTCTCCTGAGCTCTCTGCTATGCGCACAAGCTTAGTTCCAGGTTTAATTTTATCTTGTCGTTACAACTTAAATCGTCAGCAAAAGCGTGTACGTTTATTTGAGCAAGGCTTACGTTATATTGTTTGTCCGGATGCTGAAAATGGTGTATTGCAAGAGCGTATGGTGGCAGGTGTGGTTGTTGGTTCTATCAATGACGAGGCTTGGAATCAAAATACTCGCGGTGTAGATTTCTTTGATATCAAGGGTGATGTTGAAAATCTTTTAAGCATTACTTGTAAAGAGCAAGAATTTGAATTCCGCCGTAGTAGCAATAAAGCCTTACATCCAGGTCAGAGCGCGGATATTTATTTAAATAACGAGTGTGTCGGTTATGTTGGTATGTTGCATCCACAGGCTCAAAAGGAGCTCGGTATTAAACAAGCTGTAGCTGTCTTTGAGGTTAAATGTGAGGCAATTTGTAAACGTAAGGTTCCTCTTTATGAGACTATCTCTAAGTTCCCTGCTGTAAGACGTGATTTAGCATTTGTTGTGAATAAAGATGTTAAAGCTACTGATTTATGTTCACTAATTCGTAAGATTGGTGGTGAGTTAGTAAAGCAGGTTGTAATCTTTGATGTCTTTGAAGGTGAGTCTTTAGGTGAGGATAAGCGCAGTATTGCCTTAGGTATTATTGCTCAAGATCCAAGCAAAACATTAGAAGATCAACAAACTGATGCTTTAGTAGAGAATATCGTCAAGGCTTGTGCTCAGGAGCTAGGCGCTACTCTGCGTTCCTAATTTAGAAGGAATAAAATGACAAAAAGACGCATGTCCTCATTAGAGGATCGTTTAAAACAGCTCGAAGAGTTAACCTCAAAGCTTGAGAGCGGTCAATTAAATCTAGATGAAGCTATTAACGCTTATGCTGAGGGCATGCAGTTAGCGTTATCTTGTCGAAAAACTCTTGACGAGATGACGCAAAAGGTGGAGTTAGTACGCTCAAAGACGTTGCAAGCTCCATCAACCGGGAATGAGGAGAATGAAGCTCAATGATGCACTCTTTACAAGAATTTGCTCCATGGGTTCAGAATCGAGTTACATCCTTTATGGATGCATATTTAGCAAATTTTGATGATGATGCGCCAAAACTTAAAGAGGCCATGCGTTATGGTCTTCTTTTAGGCGGTAAGCGTTCACGTCCTTTATTGGTTTATGCAACAGGTCTTTCCTTAGGACAAAAATCTGAGGTTTTAGATTACGCTGCAGCTGCAATAGAATGTATTCATGCTTATTCTCTTATTCACGATGATATGCCAGAGATGGATAATGATAAATTACGTCGTGGTATGCCTACGGTTCATTGTAAATTTGGTCAAACCACCGCTTTATTAGCAGGAGATGCACTGCAAACTTTAGGTTTTGAGTTCATTTCTGATCCTAAGAGTGGTTTTGCTTCAAAACAGATTGCTTCCTTAATGCATATTTTAGCTAAGGGCGCTGGTTATAGAGGTATGTGTGGTGGTCAAGCTATAGATCTTGAGGCCGAACACAAACGTATCAATTTAGATGAATTAAAACTTTTACATTCCAAAAAGACAGGAGCTTTGATTAAAGCAGCGGTTTCTTTAGGCGCTGTAGCTGCCAATGCTGATGCGCAAACGCTTAAGTATTTAAATGACTATGCCTCTTATGTTGGTTTAGGTTTTCAGGTTTGGGATGATGTTCTAGATGTAATTGGTAATACTGAGGTTATGGGAAAGACCCAAGGTTCAGATCAAAATCTAGATAAGAGCACTTATCCTAAATTATTAGGTCTTAAAGAAGCTGAGAATTTTGCTAAAGAATGTGCTTGTAAAGCTTGTGAGTCTTTAACACATTTATCCTATGACACTACTATTCTCGCTCAATTTGCCAAATTTGCTGTCTCAAGAGATCACTGACAGATGAGTGAAACTTCATTATTAGATAATATTTCTTCACCTGAGGATTTACGTAAACTTAAAATTGAAGAATTACCTGAGGTTTGCCAAGAAATACGTCAGTATTTAGTGGAAACTGTAAGTAAGACCTCAGGACATTTAGCCTCAGGTTTAGCCGTCGTTGATCTGGCGGTAGCTTTGCATTATGTGTTTAATACACCAAATGATGAGATTGTTTGGGATGTGGGGCATCAAGCTTATCCTCATAAAATTTTAACTGGGCATAAAGCTGAGCTTAAAACCATTCGTCAAAAAGATGGCTTGCATGCCTTTATTTGGCGGGGTGAGACTGAGTATGATCTTTTAAGTACAGGTCATGCTTCGACCTCTATTGGATCTGCTTTAGGTTTAGCAATGGCAGCTAAACTTAAACAAGAGAAAAAGCAAGTTATTGCGGTAATCGGTGATGGAGCTTTATCAGGAGGCTCTGCATTTGAGGCTTTAAATAATGCCGGTTCTTCAAAAGATCTCAATTTATTGGTTATTTTAAATGATAACGAGATGAGCATTTCTCATAATGTAGGTTCAATTGCTCAGAGTTTATCGCGTTTAATAGCCAATCCTCATTATGCCAAGCTCATTAAAGGTGGACGTAAAATTTTACAGTCTTTGCCCGCAATTCATGATTTTGCTATGCGTGCACAAGAACATGTTAAAGGTATGGTCATGCCTGGGACCTTATTTGAGGAATTGGGATTTAATTATATTGGCCCTGTTGATGGTAATGATGTTCAAGGCTTAGTTTCTATTTTAAAAAATATTGATAAATTAGAAGGTCTGCAATTTTTACATATTGTTACCACTAAGGGAAAAGGCTATGCCCCAGCTGAAGAAGACCCTATCAGTTATCACGGTGTACCGGTATTTAATCCAGAATATGGTATTGAGCAGAGCCCTCATCCAACCGATCTTTCTTATTCTGCAACTTTTGGTCGATGGCTTTGCGATAAAGCACAAAAGGAAAAATCCTTAGTTGCGATTACTCCTGCCATGCGAGTTGGATCGGGCATGAGTGATTTTGCTAAGCAATTTCCGGAGAGATTTTTTGATGTAGGTATCGCTGAACAACATGCAATGATCTTTGCTTCTGGTTTAGCAGCAGGTGGTTTGCGTCCTGTAGTCAATATCTATTCCTCTTTCTTACAGCGTGCTTATGATGGTGTGATCCATGATTTTGCTATTCAGGACTTACCCATTGTTTTAGCTATAGATCGTGGTGGTATCGTTGGTCCTGATGGCCCTACTCATCAGGGCGCATATGATTTATGCTTTTTAAGAGCTATCCCAAATTTAGTTATTATGACGCCATCAAGCGCCGATGAGATGTGGCGTATGCTCAATTGCGCTTATGCTTACAAACATCCTGCGGTAGTGCGTTTTGCTAGGACTAATGCTCTTTTAGATATTGAATCTTATCAAGAAGATCAATGTTTAGAGATAGGTAAAGGTCGTATCATTCATAAGGGAAATAAGATTGCTTTATGCGTATTTGGCCCTTTATTGTATGAATATAAAGATTTCTGCGAAAAATACGATATAAGTTTAGTTGACATGCGCTTTGTAAAACCTTTAGATGAGGGATTAGTCATAAATCTTGCAAAGAATCACGACTATTTAATCTCAGTTGAAGATGGTGCTATTGAAGGTGGTATAGGAGAGGCTATTGCTCATTTAGTTATCTCGTCTAAACTTAAAGCAACAGTATTATGCAAAGGAATTCCTGATAGATTTATTATGGAAGATTCTCGCAAGAACATTCTTCATGAATTAGCTCTTGATGCTGAAGGAATGGAGTCTTTTGTTAAGTCTTTAATTTAATGAAAATTGGTAATTTTGTTTGCGTAAGAGAATAGTGTAGTTTGGAGAAATTAGATTAAAAGTTTAAAGTTTTGGTTTTTCATAAAAGCTTAGATTAAAGTGTCCTAAAACATAAGATAATTGGTTTTAGGGCATGATATTAAGCATCCTTATACCCCAAATAGGGAATAGGGCGTTTTATTTTTAGGTTATATTTATGCCATCTTTTGATATTGTTTCAAAATTAAAAAAAGACGAAGTTCAAAATGCTGTTGATAATGCCTCTCGAGAAATAAGTACTCGTTATGATTTTAGAGGTACGGAAGCTTCTTTTACTTTCAATAAAGCTGATAGTAGTGTAAAACTTGAAGCTCCTGAAGAGTTTCAGATCCAACAGATGGATGATATTTTAAGACAGAAACTTATCAAGCGCGGTATAGAGGCTACTTGCGCTGTCTTTGGAGATATCACTCGTTCTGGTAAACGCTCAATTCAAACTGTCACTTTTAAAGATGGTATTGATAAGGACTTAGGACGCAAGATCGTTAAGTTAATAAAAGATGCCTCTTTAAAGGTAGATGCAAAAATCAATGGCGATATTGTGCGTGTCAATGGTAAGAAGAAAGATGATCTTCAAGCTTGTATTGCTTTTGTGCGTAGTTCTAAGCTTGAGCAACCTTTACAATTTGAGAATTTCCGCGACTAAGCTGTGAAAAGCAAACTTTTAGGAGAAATTTTTTCTCGTAAAATGGGCATATGTGTGGTGACTGGGTTTTCTTCAGGCCTACCACTATATGTCCTTTTAAGTTTATTATCAGCATGGCTTCGTAGTGAGGGCTTAGATTTAGCTACTATTGGCTTTATGTCAATGGTAATGTTTCCTTATACATGGAAATTTCTTTGGGCTCCTTTATTGGATCGTTATCGACTTTTTGCTCTTCCAAGGCGGAAAGGCTGGATGTTATGTACACAAGCTTGTCTTATAGTAACTATAGGAGCTTTTGGCTTTTTTGATCCGCAAAATAATATCTATCTGATTGCAACTTTAGCAGCTCTTGTATCTTTATTATCAGCAACCTTTGATGTTGCTATTGATGCCTTTAGGCGAGAGATCTTAGATGAATTTCAATTAGGTCTAGGTAATTCATTATTTGTAAATGCCTATCGTCTCTCAGGACTTATTCCTGGTGGATTGTCTTTGATTTTAGCCGATGGTTTTTTATCTTGGCAGGGAGTATTTATTTTTACCTCTTTATGTATGTTGCCAGGATTCCTTGTGTGTTTATTTATTAAAGAAAGTCCTGCTATAAACGCTCCTAGAACTCTATATCAAGCTACAGTTCTTCCTTTTTTAGAATTTATTGAAAGGCGTGGAGTAAAACATGCTTTATTGATTTTATTGTTCGTCTTCTTTTATAAATTAGGCGATTCAATGGCTACAGCTTTAGCTACACCTTTTTATATAGATCTTGGTTATGATTTAACTACAATAGGTATTATTGCTAAAAATATTGGTTTATGGTCGACAGTGATAGGCTCCCTTTTGGGAGGCATCATTATGACTAAGATTGGTATTAACAAAGCTTTATGGCTATTTGGTTTTGTGCAGATGATAACTATTGTGGGCTTTGTCATCCTAGCTCATGCAGGATCTTTTTCAACGCCTTCGGTTTGGCTATTCGCTTTGGTCTTATTGGGTGAATATTTAGGAGTAGGCTTAGGTACAGCTGCTTTTGTTTCCTTTATTGCAGTCTCAACAAATCCTCGTTTTACCGCTTTACAATTTGCGCTTTTAACCTCATTAAGTGCCATTCCTAGAACTTTTTGCAATGCTACTACAGGTTTTATTGTGGAAGCTGTTGGTTGGGAGCAATTTTTTATTATTTGTACCCTCTTAGCTCTCCCAGGTTTAATCCTTTTGCATTACGTTGCCCCTTGGAAAAAAAATTAGAGTTGGATCATACTTTAAAAAAAAACTTTTTTTCATTTTTTCTCACTTGTTATTTCTATTTTTGTAATCGTTTGCGAAATATCGTGACTTATAAGCCTTATTCAGGGCAAA
>URKL01000026.1 GCA_900548485.1 uncultured Succinatimonas sp. | reverse complement strand
AGGGTGTCATTGACCGGAATAATGAACTGCTGGAAACGTCTCAGGTCCTAAGAGAGGATCTGAACCTGGGAACTTAGCAAACGGCAAGACTACTTCCTTAACAGAGTAATAAGGAGGAATAACCTCTGAAGTAATGCCTTGTTCCTTTAAGCTCTTACCGGTCATAATACGAGCTGCAATCTTAGCTAAAGCTAAGCCTGTGGCCTTAGATACAAATGGTACAGTACGAGCAGCACGCGGATTAACCTCAATTAAGTAGATCTCATTTTCACGTACAGCTAATTGAACGTTCATAAGACCCTTAACATTTAAGGCACGAGCTAATTCTTTAGAAATAACAGTTAAGCGCTCTTTGATCTCGTCAGATAAGTGCCAAGGCGGTAATACACAAGAAGCGTCACCTGAGTGAACACCACATTCCTCAACGTGCTCCATGATACCTCCAATAACAACATCTTCACCGTCAGCAACGGCATCAACGTCGATCTCAGTGGCGTGATCTAAGAACTTGTCTAAGAGTACTGGAGATTTATTTGAAACCTTAACAGCCTCATTGAAGTAGTGAATGAGATCGTCCTCATCATAAACAACTTCCATGGCACGACCACCTAAAACGTAGGAAGGACGTACTACTAAAGGATAACCAATATCTTTAGCGCAGGCGATAGCCTGAGATAAGGACATAGCTGTACCGTTACGTGGCTGATTGAGCTTTAACTTATTAACGATTTCTTGGAAGAGTTTACGATCTTCGGCTCTATCAATATCGTCAGGGCTAGTGCCGATGATAGGTACACCTTCACGCTCTAATTTCTTAGCAAGCTTTAATGGGGTTTGACCACCAAACTGAACGATTACACCTTCAGGTTTCTCAATACGAGCGATTTCTAAAACATCTTCTAAAGTTACCGGCTCAAAGTAGAGACGATCAGAGATGTCATAGTCGGTAGAAACGGTTTCAGGGTTGCAGTTAACCATGATGGTTTCAAAACCGTCCTCATGTAAAACCATGGAGGCGTGAACACAGCAATAGTCAAATTCGATACCCTGACCAATACGGTTAGGACCGCCACCTAAGACAATGATCTTGCGCTTGTTTGTAGGATTAGACTCACATTCTTGCTCATAGGTTGAGTACATATAAGCAGTAGAGGTAGAGAATTCAGCTGCACAAGTGTCAACACGTTTATAGGTCGGGAAAACCTCGTGTAACCAACGACGAGCACGAACCTCATCCTCGGTAGTCTTAAGTAAGGTTGCCAAACGAGCATCAGAGAAACCACGAGACTTTAAGTCGCGCATCTCAGAGGCATCAATAGATTTTAAGGTACGGCCATCTAAGGATAACTCGATATCGATAAGTTCCTTAATTTGAGAGAGGAACCATGGATCGATCTTAGTTAACTCAAAGACCTCTTGTACAGTTAAACCGGTACGGAAGGCATCGCCAATGTACCAAATTCTGTGAGCACCAGCATTCTCTAACTCGTATAAAAGTTTAGTACGAGCGCCAGGCTTATCCATGTCCAAACGCGGATCAAAACCGGCTTTACCAGTTTCAAGACCACGTAGAGCCTTTTGTAAGGATTCCTCGAAGGTACGACCGATAGCCATAACCTCACCTACAGATTTCATCTGGGTGGTTAAGCGATCGTCAGAATTAGGGAATTTCTCGAAGTTAAAGCGCGGAACTTTAACTACAACATAGTCTAAAGAAGGCTCGAAGGAAGCAGGGGTCTTATCACCGGTAATATCGTTGCCTAATTCATCTAAGGTATAACCTACAGCAAGTTTAGCGGCAATCTTAGCGATCGGGAAGCCTGTAGCTTTAGAAGCTAAGGCAGAGGATCTTGATACACGCGGGTTCATCTCAATGATGACCATACGGCCGTTATCTGGGTTGATACCAAACTGGACGTTAGAACCGCCTGTTTCAACACCAATCTCACGTAAAACTGCCATAGCAGCATCACGCATGATTTGGTATTCCTTATCAGTTAAGGTTTGAGCTGGGGCAACAGTGATGGAATCACCGGTATGAATACCCATAGGGTCAAAGTTTTCAATAGAGCAGACGATGATGCAATTGTCTTTGCGATCACGAACAACTTCCATCTCAAACTCTTTCCAACCGATTAAGGATTCATCGATTAAGAGCTCATGGGTTGGGGAAAGTTCTAAACCCTTAGTGCAGATGTTCTCAAACTCTTCAGGATTATAAGCAATACCGCCACCAGTACCACCCATAGTGAAAGACGGACGGATGATGCAAGGGAATCCTACTTGTTTTTGAACTTCCCAAGCCTCAGCTAAGCTGTGAGCGATGCCTGCACGCGGGCATTCAAGACCAATATTCTTCATGGCCTTGTCAAAACGTTCACGGTTTTCAGCCTTATCGATAGCATCGGCGTTAGCACCGATCATCTCTACACCATACTTAGATAAAACGCCATGGCGATCTAAGTCTAAGGCGCAGTTTAAAGCAGTCTGACCACCCATAGTAGGTAAAATAGCATCCGGACGTTCTTTTGCGATGATATTTTCAACTACACGCCAGTGGATAGGCTCAATATAGGTAACATCGGCAATATCCGGATCGGTCATGATAGTAGCAGGATTAGAGTTAACTAATACTACCTTATAACCTTCTTCACGTAAGGCGCGACAAGCTTGTGTTCCTGAATAGTCAAATTCGCAGGCCTGACCAATAACAATAGGACCTGCACCTAAGATAAGAATTGTTTTTAAATCTGTACGCTTTGGCATGTTTGTCCCCTAGTCTTCGTTACGATATTGACGCATCAGTTCAATGAAGTGTTCAAACAGTGGCATCGGATCGTGAGGACCAGGACTTGCCTCAGGGTGACCCTGGAAGCTAAAGGCCGGAACGTCAGTACGCTCGATACCTTGTAAGGTACCATCAAATAAGGAACGGTGAGTAGGTCTTAAGCAGGCAGGCAAAGTCTTCTCATCTACAGCAAAACCGTGGTTTTGAGAGGTGATATAAACAACGCCTGAATTTAAATCACGAACAGGATGGTTGGCACCGTGGTGACCAAATTTCATCTTAACAGTTTGTGCACCAGAAGCTAAACCTAAGAGCTGATGACCTAAGCAAATACCAAACAAGGGGATCTTGTGAGAAATAAATTCACGGATAGCCTCTTGAGCGTAGGTACAAGGTTCTGGATCGCCTGGACCGTTAGATAAGAAAATACCATCAGGATTCATGGCAATAACATCAGCAGCTGGAGTCTTTGCAGGAACTACAGTGATGCGGCAACCTAAGGAAGCTAGGATGCGGAGAATATTGCGCTTAATACCAAAATCATAAGCAACTACATTGTACTTAGTACGGTAGGCTTTTCTATAACCTTGTCCTAATTCCCAAGTGCCTTCAGTCCAGGTATAGATTTCATCGGTGGTAACTTTTTGAGCTAGATCCATGCCCTTCATGCCCGGGAATTCCTGAGCTTTTTTAACAGCCTCTTCAGCAGTTAATTTTGGATCTGTAGATAAACAACCGTTTTGAGCACCCTTTTCGCGAATAATACGGGTGAGCATACGAGTATCAATACCGTAAATACCAGGCTTGTGATAGCTATTTAAAAAATCACTTAAGTTAGCCTGATTGCGGAAATTGGAGGCTACAAGTGACAGATCTCTGATGATAAGTCCCATAGCAAAGACGTCTCGAGACTCTACGTCTTCATCATTGGTGCCGTAATTACCAATATGCGGATAGGTTAAGGTAACCATCTGCCCGGCATAAGACGGATCAGTTAAAATTTCCTGATAGCCGGTCATAGATGTGTTAAAGACGACCTCACCTACGGTAGTAGTGTTTAAAGCACCGAAAGCTTTACCCTTAAAAACCGTACCGTCGGCAAGAGCCAAAATTGCGGATACTGCCACAAAGACCCCCAGAATGTGTATTGAGTAGACCTTGACGTATGATAAGAGCGTTTATTTTATTAGCCTTATCGCAGTCTGAAATATTTTAGACTAAAAGTAATTTTTTTCAATATGTAGAAACGGTCTCTTGATTTTTTAACCACATTCTTTGAATGTTATGTCATATCAGACATCTGGTATATAATTGATTAAATTTCACAAAATAAAAGGCTTGCTATGTTCTTCAAAAAAAACGTACATAAAAAAAATATTATGTCGAGCCTAATTTTTGGCATTTATATGGGTGTTTTGTGCTTGTCATTAAGTGCTTGCACAAATAAAGAAGTATCACAGTTAAAACAAGTTGAAGATCCTCTAACTATTGTCCCTGTTGGCATTGATGGGGAGGTTTTAGATAATGTCAATGCTCATTTAAATGAATTACCTCAGATTCCAGCTAAAAAAGCCCCTATATTTGAACGCGAAATTAAAGATAAAGTAAAACTTGCAATGCGTTCTTATGGTTTTTATCACCCTAAGATTGAGCTGAAACATCAAATTGATATTAATGATAATCATGAATTATTAGTGGCAATTGATCCTGGTAAGCCACTTTTTATTCGAAATTGCAATATTCAGCTTATAGGTGAGGGCGCATTTTATAATTCTTTTCAAAGAATTATTGCCAATAGTGGCCTGAAGTCTTATGGACTTTTAAGTCATGGTCGATATGAGAATTTAAAAACAGCTTTAAGAGAGAGAGCTTTAGAATTAGGTTTTTTTGATGCTGAGCTGATTATTTCTAGAATTATGGTATATGGTGAGCAAAATGCCGCCGATATTGAGGTCTTGTACGATACTGGTAAGCGTTATAGTTTTGGTAGTATTAGCTATGTTGATAAAGAGACTGAAAATTTATTAAAGCCGGTACAGACTTTACAGAATTTCCATACAGGCGACCCTTTTTCAAGTAATACCATTAGCAATTATGTCCAATCATTGTCGCAGACACAGTATTTTCGCTCTGTAGATGTAAGACCTATGGTTGAAAAACGTCATGATTTTCAAGTACCAGTGGAGATTGGATTACAAAAACAAAAGGCTAACTTAGTCCGTATGGGTATTGGTTATTCTACCGATGAAGATGTACGGGTGATGTTAGGTTGGGATAAGCCTTTATTGAATAGTTATGGTCATTCCTTAAGTTTTTACAGTAGACTTTCTTCTGTTAAGCAAGATGCTCAGGCTATCTATAAGATTCCGCGTAAAAACCCAAATTTAGATTACTATTATGTAAGATTAGCGCAGATTCATACTGATTATAACGACACTGTATCAGATGTATCTCATGCAAGTTTCCATTATGTGGCAAATATGACGGGTAAGTGGCGTCGAGATTATTCTTTACGTCTTGAATATGAAGATTATAAACAGGGTTTAGAGGATGACTATAGTTTAAATTTAATGCCTGGCGTGCTTTTAACTCGTCAAGCCTCCTCCGGAGGGTTTGACCCTCATGAGGGCTATAAGTTTTCCTTAGATGCTACCTTAGCTTCAGCAGCCATTACAGACAATAATTTTGCACGTTTTGTTGCTAGCTTCAAAGGTATTACCAGCCCAACTCCTAATACCAGATTCTTCTATAGATTCAATCAAGGTTGGATTTTAGGTGAAGATTCCTCTGAGGTACCACCATCATTACGCTTCTTTGTTGGTGGTGATCAAAGTATCCGCGGTTTTTCATATTTAAGCCATTCAAATAAGAGTAATGGTTATTTAAGTGGTGGTCGTTATATGAGTACTGGCACTTTAGAATATCAGTTTCCTATAGGTATAGCTAACAGTCGTATGGCTTTATTTGTAGATGCAGGTACAGCTTGTAAAGATTATTCTGATGCCCATTGGATTTATGCTCCTGGTATGGGGTATCGTTATATGTCAAAGTACGGTACAGCTCGTGTTGATTTTGCCGTAGGTATTGATAATGAAAATGATGATCGTTCCTTTAAGTTACATTTCTCCTTTGGTCCTGAGTTTTAAAGTTTAAAACTCAAATAAAAGAGAGCTTAAACATCTCATAAAAGCCTGATTGTTATAGATCTTAATCTTAAAAATAACAATAAGCTTTAATTTTGAGAATATGATGATTTTTTGGTACGAAACATAGTCTACTATCTTTGTAATAAGTATTAGCTTTGACTATTACTATTGAAGATAGTAGTTTTTGAAAATTGCGTTTTTAACGCAGAGATTTATATAAAAAAGGAAGCGGCGTTTCCTCGTAGGTCTTAAATCAGAGGTTTCCAAGCTAATTATTTATGAAAGCTTTTTTAAAAAAAATTTTTAAGCCTTTATTGTATATAGCGTTAGGTTTAGGGGGACTTCTAAGCTTAGGATTATATGCACTTATCTTTACTACTTCAGGCTTGCAATTTGCCATCGATAAAACTAATGCCTTAATCTCTGATTTTGTAAAAATTGAAGCTCATATTGAGAATGGTTCTTTATGGCAGGGCTTTAAAACTACTGGCCGTTTGAGTGTATATCTTCCTGGTATTATTACTATTAGTGCTGATAATTTTGCCATTGATTACGATTTAATTTTGCTTATTAAAGAGAAAAAATTTAATGTTGATAATCTAAGTGCTGATTATTTGCAGGTAAATTTACATTTAGCAGATAGTGAAGAGACTTCTGAAAATAAAGAGTCTGAGAGTGATACTCAAGATGAGATCTTTAAATTAAATTTCCCTGTTGCTATAGATATTAAGTCTTTAGATTTAAAAAACTTCTCTTATATGTCTGATATCGTAGATGTAGTTATCGATAAGGCTAATTTACATTTACAAGCTCAAGATAATTTTGCTTCAATTATCAAGGGAGATATCAATAACATTATTGTTTATTTAAATTCTGAAGGTAATGAAAATAGTGAAGATCTTGATGATGAAAGCGTGTCTAGTGATAAGCCTTTAATCGCTTTAAATGAGATTGAGCTAAAAACTCCTAAAGAGATGGCAAAAGTTCAGTATATAGATCCAGCAAAATTTGCCACAGTTAATTTGCCTTTAGAGGTATCAGTTGAGTCTTTACATATAAATAGCGGTCGTTATTATATGAGCGCCTTTGATACAGGCGTAATCTCTGATTTAAATTTAAAAGCTCATTGGCTTGATACTAAACTTTATGTTGAAAATTTAAGTGCTAAACATAATTTAGGTTCAATTTCAGTTAACGGTACCATGGATTTTAATGATTGGTACTATATGAATTTTAATTTAAGCGGTAAGGGCGAACAAAATTTAGTAACTTTACATAATTATGCTGGTTCTCTATATGGTCTTGAGGGCAGAGCTAAAGTCTTAGGTGATATCTCTAAATTAAGAGTTGAAGCATTAATTACAGCACCGGAGATTATCAAAGTTTCTGGCTTTATTCGTCCTTTAGATAGCTCTTTACCTTTAGCTTTAGATTTAAATATTCCTAAGCTTAGTTATCCCTTTGTAGATTTAAATGCCAAAGAAAAATTTTCTACAGATATTGAAGATAAGGATAGTTCAAAACAAAAAGAAGTTGATAACAAAGGAAATTCTCAGAGTTTAGTAAGTCCTGTTGTTGCTTATGAGCAAGATCCTACTCTTAAAATTAGCAATTTAAAATTAGCTACAAGTGGCGAGTTATTTAAAACTCTAACTTTAAATCTTAAAGCCGACTTAAATGGTATGGGCATGCAAGATTTAAAACTTGATTTAGATACTGATGCCAATTTAACGCAGGCAAAAATCCATAATTTAAATATTAAGGGTAAATATCAAAAATCACCTTTAGATTTTAATTATCAAGGCAATCTTGAGTATTTAAATAGCTATACCGTAGCTGGTAAATTTAAGTTGGAATCTCCAGATGCTAAAGGCATTCATCAGGAATTAAAAGGCAAGCTTTCTTTAGATAGTGATCTACTGTTTACCTATCAAAATCCTGAGGAAATCTTTTTTAATATTGAGAATCTTAATACTAATTTCCATTTAAATGGCAATCAAAGTGAATTGAATGTAGAAAATTTAAATGGTGATTTACAACAGGGCTTTGATATTGGTCTTTTAAAATTTGAACAAGCACGTAATCATTTATCCTTACATGGAAAGCTTTCAGAGGCCTCGGATTTTAATGGTTCTTTTGCGCTGAATTCCTTAAAGGATATAGTGCCTTCTTTAGATGGTTCTATTTCAGGTCGCATTAAAATTGAGGGCGATTATATGATGCCCGAAGCTACCCTTATAGCTAATTCAAAGCGTCT
Source organism: uncultured Succinatimonas sp. (assembly GCA_900548485.1). GTDB lineage: Bacteria > Pseudomonadota > Gammaproteobacteria > Enterobacterales > Succinivibrionaceae > Succinivibrio. The sequence goes on along the minus strand of URKL01000026.1, from coordinate 4,317 downwards.
GAAATACGATAGCTTAGCAATACGTAATTTTATTGTTAATGCCTCTTTAAAACCTAAAAATGAGGAATTTGCTTTTACACTTTTAAGCGATACCTTGCGTTTGGGTAAAGGCGGCCCTTTATATCGTCAATGCTCATTTGATTTATCAGGAGCTTTAAGCTCCCATCGTCTATCTTTTGCCTGTGGTGGTGCTTATAAAAGCTTTGCGGGTGCATTTGGTAGTTATGATAAAGAAAAAAGCATTTATAGTGGAAGTTTTAGTGATTTAGTTATTGAAAGTACGCTTACAGAACCTATAACTTTAAAATCACCGGTGAATTTTAGTTATAACCTACAAAAAGCTACAGGTGATGTAGGGGTTGTCGAGATTACAGATACTAAGACAGATATTAGAATTGATAAAACCACCATTACGCCAAATTTAATTAAGACTAATTTAGCTATTGATGGTTTTGATTTAAATTATTTAAATGTAATTTCCCCGCGGGATTATAATTTATCTGGAAAAATTAATGCCAAGGCTTTTTTAGAAGTTGTTAATGGTAAGAGCGATATTAAAGCTTCAGTAACCAGCCCTGATGGTATTATTAATATTCCCAATTATTATATAGCTTATGATGGTTTTACAGTTGATTTGAGCTTCAATCAAAACTTAGCCAAATTAAAAGTTAATAGTGCTTTAAGTAATGATGATGGTGATTTAGACATTGATATTGGTATTAAAGATCCTTTAAACAGAAAAGAGCTTTTTGGCAATATTAGTTTAGACGATCTCAATTTAGATCTCTTTGCAGCCGCAGGTGGAGTTTTTAATCAACTTCAAGGAAAGGCTAATATTAAAGGCAGTTTAGGCGGTAATTTAAGTGCGCCGTTATTCTTTGGTGATATTAAATTATTAGGAGCTGCTGAGCCGCATTTTAATATTGGTACCATTAATAATTTTGATATGCATGTTCATGCAAATGGAGATCATGGTAGCCTTTTAGGCCTGATAAAAATTAATGATGGTAATTTAAATCTCAATGGAAATTTAAATTGGGCTGATGGCGCTAATGGTAAATTAGAGGTTAAAGCTACTTCATTACCCTTATTTTTATTAGGTTATGGCGAGTCTTATGTTGATATAGATACTCAAGCTATTTTAAGTGATGCTTTATATATAAGAGGTCATGTTAATATTCCTCGTGCGAGAATCAGTGTATCCTCATTAGAAAGTCAGGCTCAAAATCCTTCTAAGGATGAGATCTATATTGAATATGGTGGAGCAAATGCTTTGATTAAAGAGCATCGTCAGCGTCAAGCTCCAATGGATATGGATATCAATTTGAGTGTGAATATGGGTAATGATGTGCGTCTTGAAGCTATGGGCTTAACCTCGCATGTTATAGGTTCGCTTACCCTAAAAAAGGATCGTAGCGATAAAGATATCAATGCAGAAGGAACGATATCTTTAGACAATGCTAAGGCTGAGCTTTATGGACACCGTTTCATTGTTAATTATGCAGATACTATTTTTAAGGGTAAAATTGACAATCCTCAATTGAGAGTAGAAGCGATAGCTGATCCTTTTGGTATTGAGGATGATGTAATTGCAGGTGTACATGTTACAGGTAATGCTACAGATCCTGTAATTGAGCTGTTTTCAAAACCAGCTATGTCACAAAATGAAATACTCTCATATTTGCTTTATGGTCATGGACTTGAAAAGAATACTGATGATTCATCAGGACAAAATTCTCAATTCTTAATGACCTTAGGTTTGGGTACTACCACAGGACTTGTAAATTCTCTTGCTGGTGCTTTAGGCATGCAGGGAGTTCAATTTGCTTCCTCTGGCAGTGGAGATGAAACTACTGTAGGAGTACAGACCTATATTACTAAAAATATTCGTTTATCATACGGTTATGGTGTTTTTACCTCTTTAAGTGAGTTTAGAATTCGTTATGAGCTTATGCGTAAGCTTTATGCGGAGTTTATATCTTCCTTAGATCAATCCGTAGATTTAATTTATAGTTTTGAATTTGACTGATAGGAGATATGCAAATGGCTAAGATCAAAGAATTAAGAGAACTTTATTCAAAGGCTGACTTAGACAAGCGTATTGCAGAGTTAGGTAAACAAATTAGTGAAGATTATAAAGATAAAGATTTGTTATGTGTATGCGTATTAAAAGGAGCAGTCTTTTTCTTCACTGATTTAGTGCGTGCTATTGATAATCCGCAACTTAAGATTGATTTTATCAGAGCTAGCTCCTACGGTGATGGTACTGCAAGTACTCATGAGGTTAAGCTTTTAAAAGATTTAGATTTAGAAATTAAAGGCAAAAACTTATTATTTGTTGAAGATATTATCGATTCTGGCATGACTATGAAGGCCGTAACTCAGATGTTTCGTGATCGTGGAGCAGCTTCTGTTAAGTTATGTGCACTCTTTGATCAAAGAGCTCGTCGTGAGGTAGATGTCACCATTGATTATGCTGGCTTTGTTTTAAATAAAGGCTTTTTGGTAGGTTATGGCTTAGATTTAGCTGAAATCTACCGCAATTTGCCTAATGTATCTGAGGTTATTTTTGAATAACAATGTAGAAACTGAGCTCATAGAAACACAATTACCAAATGATAATGTCTATGAGCTTGAACTTGAAGATTTATTACCTGACTTTGGTACTTTTGACTTTAAAACTACTTTGGATTTAAAGCCTAAGAGTTTTGCGCAGTTACAATTAAGAGCTCGCAATGCTGTAAGAGCATTATTAAGAGATAACGAGAGTCGTGTATTGTTGTTATGTGGCTCTTCCTGTATTGATAATTTAGGCACAGCACAAAGATTAGTGTCAGAGGTAGCCTCTTTTGAGGTGCCGATTATTTATCAATCAAAAAAAATTGAACTTTTTGGTAAAGACGGCAATAGTGGTATTTTGGGTGCAGGAGGCATTTTTATTTTAAATGCAGCCATCATCTTAAATCATCCTCAGTGGTTATTTAAATTAGATGAACTATTATCTCGCGGTAATTTGCGTTTGATTTTGTGTGCTGATGCCTGCGATGCTTCCGCTTTGCAATTATTATGGCCAACAGTTGAAAATGCTTTACATGCAGATTTAGTTTTAGAATTTGTAGCTCAAGGCGGTGGTTATTTAATGGGCTCTTTAGTTGCTGATTTTTGCAAGCGCTATAAGCTCAAGCCCTTTGATGCAAAAGCTATTGAACTTTTATGTACCTACAGCTGTCGTCAAAGCGGTGATAGGCGTTGGATAGGTTTACCTGAGCTTAAATTAAGAAGTCTTTGCCGTGAAGCTTCAGTTTATGCTAAAAATGCTATTGTTGGCGTTAGGGATGTTTTAAAGGCTATTGCAGCTGATGATTTTAGAGCTAATTATCTAGCCGAGTCACAATTAAGAGATCATCGTGATCGCCAGATATTAATTGCTACCTCAGGAGAGGTCGTTGGGCAAATTAATGGCCTATCTGTAATTGAAACCTCTGGTACTTCTTATGAGTATGGTGAGCCAGTACGTATTACCGCTACTTTAAGAGCTGGGGGTGAGGGCGATGTCATTGATATTGAACGTAAGGCTGAACTTGCAGGACAAATTCATGCTAAGGCGATGATGATTATCAATGGTTATTTAACTCGTGAATTTGGATATGAACAGCCATTACCTTTATCAGCAAGCTTAGTTTTTGAGCAATCTTATAGTGAAATTGATGGTGATAGTGCTTCTTTGACCGGTTTATGCGCAGTTATATCTGCTTTTGCTAATGTGCCGATTAGGCAAGATTTAGCTGTAACAGGAGCTGTTGATCAATTTGGTGATGTACAGCCTGTAGGTGGTGTTAACGAAAAAATTGAAGGTTTCTTTAGGATCTGTCGTTTAAATGGACTTACAGGAACTCAAGGTGTAGTAATTCCTAAATCTTGTGTAAGTCAACTAGTTTTAAGACCTTCAGTGTTAAATGCGGTTAAAAAAGGTTTATTCCATATCTATGCTGTTGAGCATGTGAAGGGGGCGGTAAAGATTTTAACCTCAATTCCATGGGGACAAAACGACGATGAGAATACTGTATGTGGTAGTATCTGTGCGCGTTTAGATGAGTTGTCATTAAATCGTGATCATCGTCCGTGGTGGCATTTTTGGCCTTGATCTAAAATAGTGCATAAATCTTGATATGTATGTAATATTTTAGTGCAATTTATTTTTTCCTGCTCTTTTTAATAATTTCTCCTTAAGATACCCAAGTTTTGCATAATTTTATGTAACAAGGGAATAGACAGTATGGGAGCTTTGTTTCCCTGACTCAGAGGAGAGCGATTGCC
>URKL01000025.1 GCA_900548485.1 uncultured Succinatimonas sp. | reverse complement strand
GGTCAACTTCCAATAGATAAAGAAACTGGTGAAATGCCTGCAGATGTAAAGGCTCAAGCTAAGCAGTCTCTTTTGAATCTAAAGTTTATTCTTGAGGAAAATAATTCTTCTTTAGACGATATTTTAAAGACTACAGTTTTTGTCACTGATATAAAAAAGTTTAATGAAATCAATGAAATTTATGGTTCTTTCTTTGATTCAAAATACCCTGCTCGCTCTTTAGTTGAGGTATCTAATCTCCCTAAAGGTGCTCAAATTGAAATTGAATGCATTGCTACTTGTAAATAGAGGTTTTTGCCATGACTAAAATTAGAGAAAAGAAAGAATTATCATTCTTTATGGCTACACTGCCAATACTTTCTATGATTGTGTTTTTAGGTGTAGGTTATATCACCTACGGCTTAAGAGCTGAACCTATGATTTTATTATCAGCAACTGTAGCTGCTGTTATAGCTCATTTCCATGGTTATAGTTGGGATGAAATCTTACAAGCTATTGTAGATAAGCTTTCAAAAGCAATGGGAGCAATTTTAATTCTTATCTCTGTAGGCCTTTTAATTGGTGCCTGGATGATTGGTGGTACCATCCCTATGATGGTTTACTATGGTCTTAAATATATTGATCCATCATACTTTTATTTATCAGCTTTCTTGCTTACAGCTATTACCTCAACTTGTACAGGTACCTCTTGGGGTTCTGCTGGTACTATCGGTGTTGCTTTGATGGGTGTTGCAATCGGTTTAAATCTTTCTTTACCAATTGCAGCTGGAGCTGTAGTTTCTGGCGCCTATTTCGGTGATAAATTATCTCCTTTATCAGACTCAACAAACTTAGCTTCCATTGCCGCAGGTACACCTTTATATACTCATATAGGTCACATGTTATGGACCACAGGCCCTGGCTTTCTAGTCTGTTGTATTGTTTATGGTATTATCGGTGTTTCTCAGCATATTACTCACATTGAAACTCCACAGAGAATTATTGACATTACTACCTCTCTATCTAGTATTTACTCCTTTAATTTACTAGTAATTTTACCTCCCATCTTAGTTTTAATCGGTTCTTTCACCAAAAAACCTACCATTCCGGTACTCTTCTTATCATCATTTATTGCCATGATTAATGCTAATTTAATTCAGGGCTTCTCTTTAAGTGATGTCTGTGAGGCTATTATCGGTGGTTTTAAATTATCTATGATCGCCAATCAAGAACTTGTACAGACCTTCCAACCTGATGTTGCAAGATTACTTGAACGTGGTGGTATGATTGCCATGATGAGTACCTTAGTAATCTGCTTCTGTGCCTTCGCATTTGCAGGAACCATGTCTGTAGGTAAATCTCTTGATATCGTTATCAATAAGTTAATCAGCGGAGTTAAGTCTGTATTTGGTTTAATCGCTACTACCTTAGCTACCACCATCTTAGTTTGCGGTATTACCTCAAATGGACAGTTATCTGTACTACTTCCAGGTGAAATGTTCAAAGATACTTACAAAAAATTCAAATTAGCTCCACAAAACCTCTCCCGTTGTGCAGAAGATGCTGGTACTGTTGTTGAACCAATCTTGCCTTGGACTGCAGCTGGTGTATATATGGCAACTATGTTAGGTGTTGGTACACTTGAATATCTCCCATATGCATTTATAAATTATACCGGTGTAATCTTCGCCCTTATCTGGGGTGCAACTGGCATAGGTATTGCTAAACTTTCAAAAAATTTTACTGAAGACAACAAAGCTTAAAAAGTAAAAGAATACATAAATTTACCCATGACCATCATGGGTAAATTTTTATAAGGATATAAAAATGCATGATTTTGACAAAATAATTGATCGTCGTGGCTCTGACTGTGCTAAGTGGGATACCTTTGATAAGATCTATAACAATGTTGACGATCTTATCCATATGGGCTGTGCTGACAGTGATTTTCAAAGTCCTAAAGAAATCATTGAGGAACTTACTAAGACTGTTAATCATGGTGTATTTGGTTATACCGATCTTGCAGATGAATTTTACAATGGCATTATCTCTTGGCAAAAAGAACAAAATAATATTGAAGTAAAACGAGAAGACATTGTCTTTTGTCCGCGCATTAATATCTCTTGTGGCTTGTGTGTAGAAGCTTTTTCTAAAAAAGGCGATGAAATTATTATCAATAGTCCTGTCTATCCACCACTTAAAGATGCCGTCGTTTTAAATGAGAGAGTTATAAAAGAAGTTCCTTTGGTCTTAAATGAGGATAGTTTTGTCTTTGATTTTGATGCTTTAGAGCAAGCCATTACAGATAAAACAAAGATGTTTATCTTAGTAAGCCCTCATAATCCTACCTCAAGAGTTTGGACTAATTCTGAACTAGAAAAGATTGCTGATATTTGTGTTAAACACAATATTATTTTATATGTAGATGAAATTCACTCCGATCTCCTAAAGTGTGGAGTTAAGTTCACGTCTTCTTTAGCTCTTAAGGGTCTTATTGAAGAAAAACTCATCATGACCCATTCTGTAGCCAAAACCTTTAATGTTCCAGGCGCTATCATCTCCTATTTGATAATTAAAAATCCTAAATTAAGAGATGCTCTGCAAGCTCAAATTACTAGGATCGGCATGAATAATCCTAATGTTTTTGCCAATGCTATTATGAGAGTAGCCTTCCAAAAATGTGCTTACTATGTTGATGAAATTAAACAATATATTGATGCTAATGAAGAATATTTTGTAGGTGAGCTCAAAGAGATTTTTCCTAAAGCTAAGTTTATTAAACGTGAGGGAACTTATTTGCTCTTTGTATCTTTTAAAGATATAGCTCCTGAAGATAAGATTTTTGATTTCTTCTTAAAAAAAGCAAAGGTTGAGTTTTACAAAGGCTCACACTTTGGTAAAGAATTCGAGGGATATATGCGTATCAATATTGCCGCTCCTCGAGAAACCTTACGCAAAGCTATAAAGAGAATTAAAGATAATATTCAATATCTCTAAAATTTAAAAGTGCACCATCTATATAGGTGGTGTACTTGAAATTTATAGATATTCTAAAAACTTTAAGACATTATTTAAATTACTTGAACTCATACTTCTACGCTCTGATATTGCTTCATCTTTTCCTTCCACAAAGATTTTGCAGCATAAATACTAACAATCGCACTAGCAACGCCTGCAAAAGTTGGCGATAGCCATATACCTATAAGGCCAAATATAGGAGCGCAAATATATAAAAAAGCAATTGGGAATATTAAAGTACGACACATTGATACCACAAATGATCTACCTGGTGAATCAAGAGCAGTAAGATATACATCTAAGCAGGTCTCTATCCAATTAACCAAAAAGGAAATAGCAATAATTCGTAAACACAGTTTCATCATTTCCATGAAAGCATAATCGCCATCTTGAGCATAAAAAGGCACAACATAATCACCAAAAAGCTCTAAAATCACACACGATAGAACAGAAAATATTCCTGAGGTTAATAAAACTTTACGATTAATTCTATAAACGCGCTCAAAAAGTTTAGCTCCATAACAATAACTCAATGCAGGCTGAAGCGCTTGAGCCATACCCATTAAAAGCATAGAAATAACAGAATTTAGGTACATCACTGCCGCTGTTGCGCCTACAGCCAAACTTCCACCTAATTGTAATAGCATTGCGTTAAAGCATAATTGTAATACTGACCAAGAATTGGTAGTTAAAAAAGTTGAACTACCATTAAACAGCATACGATAAAAAATCTTGCTTGAAAAACCGCCTAAAATAAATTGTAATTCAGTTTTTTTAAAGACAAATGGAAATGCTCCTATAAGAGTACCGACAGTCATTGATACACAGGTAGTAAATGAAGCTGACCATACTCCCTGCCTTAATACTGCAATAAATATGTAATCTAAAATTAAGTTTAAAAGTGATACAAAAATATTTATATACATACTATATTTTTGAAAACCACATAATCTTAAATAACCATTTACCGTATAAAAAAGCGTAACCATAGGCATAAAAAAGCAATAGCTTTTAGTATAACTTATGCCTAAAGCGGTAGTCTTAGCATCAGCTCCGAGTAAATATAAAAAGTCATCTGTAAAAAAATAACAAGCAGTTCCTGCAAGGGTTGCTAAAAGAAAAATTGCCAAAGTACATACTGTAAAAATACGCCCGGCTTTTTCCTTATCATGCCGTCCTAAATAGATACCTATTTGCACAGAAGAACCAGAGGTAATCAAATCTCCTAATGAAAAACATACTGCAAGTAATGGCCACATTAGGCTTATAGCAGCCAAACTTTCATGCCCCATATAATGGCCAACAAACATACCATCGATAACGATATATATGGAAGCACAGAGCATGCTTACAGACACAGGAAGAACACAGTGCCAAAATAATCTTGGCACCGGCATATTTTCAAAGATTGAAGATGACATATGATCTAAAGAACTTAAGATCGAATGAAGATGGTAAATATACATTTACCATCTGTTCGGAAAGACTATAGTTTATTTACCTTGTTCAGAAACTTTTTTCCAGGTAACTTCATTGCGTACATATAAAGGTAAAGCCTCTTGAGCATCTACACCCTTACCTTCGGCAAAATCAATTTTACCTAGCTTTAAAATATATTCTGCATCAGGAAAAGCTGAACGTTTACGGATGTTCTTATTTAATCCTGCTTCATATAAAAGCTCCATACCGCTACCACCACCTACGGCATGATCGACACCAATGATGTCTACAACCTTTTGGCAAGCCTTATCTGGGGTGATAACCTCAGGAGCTAAAAGCTCTTCTAATTTTTCACCGATACGCTTATAAATAGCAATATAAACCTCACCCATACGAGCATCAATAGCAGCCACGGCATAATCCTCATCAACTCCATCGAGAGCTTGAGCTGCTAAAGCTGACAAAGAGCTTACTTGGCAAACATTTAAGTCTAATCCTAAAGCTAAACCTTGAGCTGTTGAGGCAGCAATACGTACACCTGTAAATGAGCCTGGACCTGAGCCCATAATAATTCCATCTAAGTCTTTGAGCTCTAAACAACTTTGCTCTAACAGCTCATTTATTATCTCTAGCACGAGCTCGGCATGATGCTGAGGGGTAATCTGACTTTTAACTTTTATGCCGTTTTTAGATAAAACAGCAACAGAGCAGTTTTCTGTTGAAGTATCAATTGCGACTAGATTCATGCTTACTCTCTCCTAGATTATGCAAAAACTTTAAGAGTTCCTGAGGCGTATTTATTCTTTTCATAGGTGGCAAGCTATTTAAAAATATATTGCCATATCCACGCTTTTTAATACGAGGATCACATATTACCATAGCCCCACAATCTTTTTCATGCCTTATTAAACGTCCCACACCTTGACGCAAACAAATTACCGCCTCAGGGATACTAATGTCCATAAAGCTACGATTTCTATTCCCCTCAGACTTATGTTCAAAATGACGGCAACGTGCAGAAAATATAGGATCTTGAGGTGATGTAAAGGGTAATTTATCAATAATAACTAAGCTTAAAGCATCTCCTCTAACATCCACTCCAGCCCAAAAGGAAATACTACCTATCAAGATAGCGTTACCATCTTCCTTAAAAGCATTTAACATTTTAGTGTTAGACAAGTTCTCATATTGGCATAAAACCTTACGTTTTTGCTCTTTATCCTCACGAATAATTTTAGCTAAACGATTTAATGCTGAGATAGAAGTTGTCAAAATAAAAACTCCACCAGGAGCCTGTTTAACAAAATCTCGCACCTGCGCCCATAAATATTTTTCACGATTTGGAGAATTTATTTCAGGGAATCTATCTGAAGTATATAAAGCGGCATTATGTTCATAATCAAAAAATGTAGGGATCTCAATGTAATCAACATCATCTTTAGGAATACCAAGATCAGATTTTAACTTAATAAAATTATGATCAACACTTAATGTCGCAGAGGTTAAAACCACCCCCATATCGTTATTTTGACAATTCTTAAGATATACACCAAAAATATCAGCAATCTCTAAAGGAGTAAGTCTTATTTCAAAACCAAATTTATATACAGTAAGTGAAGCCACTGCCGGCTTTGTATCCGTCTTTTCATCAATCGTCATACATGCGACTAAGGTATTGGATAACTCATCAATATAATCATGTAATTTTCCAAAATAGTCCTCGTCTTTCTCTTTTATAGATTTAATATAATTTTTAAAAGATCTTAAAGAGGTATACATAGCTCGAGCTTTATTTAAAAACACCTCATTTTTCTTTGAAAAATAAGGTTCTTCATTATTAAAAGGCTCTACATAATCACTATATTTATATGCCAAAAGATTGCGTGCATTACCAGTTCCCTCATCCAGAGTTTTCAAATATTCAAACATATCTGTAAAACTCTCTTGTACAGCCATATAGGATTTACGGAAAGGTTCTTGTATATCAAGGTTAGATTTTTTTAGATAATTTCCCAGTTCTTGATTTAAAATTTTGATATTAAAGCTACCGATCTGTGAAGATAGATGCTCTCTACCTATCATAGGCAACTCATGGGCCTCATCAAAAATTATTTGCTTATATTTAGGTAATAAAATTGAGGGTGCACCTTGCTCAAAATTATTTTCAACCATCATAGAGGAAAAGAATAAGGCATGATTGATGACCACAACCTTAGCTGAGGAAATAGCTTTACGTCTGGCACTAAAAGCGCAACAACTTTCATAGTACATACAACTATGACGACTACATTGCAAATTATCATTAGTTAAAGCTTTAACGACATCTTTAGAAAAACGCGAATTGATTTCGCCAAATTCACAATCACCACATGCTAGGGAACTATTTTTCTTAAGATCTTCTAAGATCTGTTTTAGCTTATCGATAATCTTAGGGGTTAATAGATTAACTGGTGCATCTAAAGCTTGAACCTCATCATTAAATAAATCATGAGACTTATTATATTCTGCTAATAATTGCTCAAATTTAGCTATACATAAGTAATTGCTAATGCCTTTTAAAGCCATAAATTGTGGCTTTAAATTCAAAAGCTTAAAAATGAGAGGTAAATCTTTTTTGATAAGCTGATCTTGAAGCGCTTTTGATGCTGTTGAGATCACGGTGGTCTTACCATTTAATAAAGCAGGAATGAGATAAGCAAAAGTCTTACCTGTTCCAGTACCAGCCTCAGCAACTAATATTTGACCATTTTCAAAGGTCTTTTCAACATTTTCGGCCATATAAATCTGGCCATCACGACTCACAAAGCCTTTAATATTTGATAAAGGCCCGCTGTCGCTTAAAATTTCTTTAGCACTTTTATTTAATAATTCATTCACGGTTTAATCAGCATCATTCGACAATTTACACAATCACATCGTATTTTAAAGCTCTGCGAACCGATCTTTAAGCTAAAGCCTTCACGGGGTGCGCCATCTTTAACACATTGCTTATAAAAGCTTTTAACTAAACAATGCTTGCACGTCATCACTACTTGATATTTTGCCCTATCAGAATCTCCAATATTTGTAGAGGCCTTTTCATAAAAAGCACGGGTCTTTTCATTTAAACACAAACGCGGATCAATCTCTCTTTCTGGCCATTTAGGTATAGTCTCAGGCTTTACAAAAGGGACAAAATCATCACGCTGATAACGAGCATTAAAGCATTTATTTAAAACCTCACGCCTAAGTTTATTGATAAAAGACAAAGGCAAATATAAGTTCTCAACATCACCAATTATCTCTAATGAGGAAACATAGGTATTTGGATCAACTCGTTTTTTTAGAGTTTCCTCTAACCGATTTTGAGGATAATGCACAAAATCATCCAAAACTTCATTTACATGCTCAAGATAAGCCTTACGTCCTAGTTCATCTTCAACATTCAAAATGAATTTATCTTCTAAGATAGTAGCTTTTAATGCATAAGCTAAAGACCTTTGTGTTGCCTTAGGATCGTTAACATTGTTTAAAAACTCACTGTCAACATTTCTATATAAGGTTTCACGAACTTTTAAAGGCACCCGACCTCTAATACTTAATATATTGTTATTTATACTATTTATTCTAAAACCCAAAAGCTCAGATTGCGCTGAGATATAAGTTAATCCATCACCATTATGAAGCTTTACGCCCTTTTTCATCTCTACGGCTACACAAGTTTCATTATGTGCATATTTAACCTTAGAAATAGTTGCAACTTTAGGGCCAATGAACTTAGGTGATACAATATTGACCATATCGTTATTATCACCATCAAGCATTACTGAGGTAAAACCACGGTTAAAGGTTTTATTTGGATCACTTGTAAAATTGATCTCAACCTTACCTTTAGACGCACGTTGCAGTACCCCATTAGACTTACTAATAATTTTGTCTAATTTAGCTCTAAAGTATGCAGTAAGATTAGTTACGTAGGAAGCATCCTTTAAACGTCCTTCAATTTTAAAGGAACTAACACCCGCATCAATTAAATCTTCAAGTCTATCTGCAGCTAAGTTATCTTTTAATGAAAGTAAATGACCGTGGGCTATTTCCTTATCATTAAGATATAACTCCATAGGTAAACGACAAATCTGTGCGCATTCGCCACGATTAGCGCTACGTTTAGTCATAAACTCAGAGATAAAACAATTACCACTCTCGCTTACACACAAAGCTCCCGCCACAAAAGCCTCAAGACGCATCTGCGGGCAACTTTCATGTAAAACTTTAATTTCCTGAATGCTTAATTCACGTGGCAAAACAGCTTGGCAAACACCCATTTCATAAAAGAAACGCAAGCGCTCTGGAGTTTTAATTAAACATTGAGTTGAGGCATGAATTTCAATATTATCAGGAAGCTTATACTCAAAAAGAGCAGGATCTTGAATAATCAATACATCAAGATCTATTTTAGATAACTCTTGTAATAATTCTTGAAGTTTTAGCAGTTCATTATCATAAAAAAGAGTGTTTAATGTTAAATGCACCTTAGCGCCAAATAAATGAGCAAAAGCACAAATTTCTTGTAAATCTTCTAAGGAGTTCTTTGCAGCAACTCTGGCTCCAAAAGCTGGTCCACCTATGTATACAGCATCAGCACCACTTAAAATGGCCCGCTTAGCAGTTTGCAAATCACGAGCCGGAGCTAATAATTCTAAGTATTTTTTATTCAATTAAAAATTCAGCCATTACAGTTGAGGATATGGTTTGATCTTGAGGCGAGTAAGGGGCACTTTCACTTGCTAAATCTATATTAGCTGACATCATTCTCATTACCGGACGTACACCCTCATTAGCAAATTTCAAAGAACATGTTTTTACAATTTTAGTGTCAAAGCCTTCACTTAGAAGTTTGGCTTTATCTTTAGCATCTAAAATTGCTAATTTGTCAGCTTTGAGCTGTAAAGCTTTAGGATCTTTAATTTCGTAATTAAAGCTGTCGACAATATCTACCCCAGATTGCATTGCTAATTCTGTAATTTTAGAAATTTTTGCAAAATCAGAAGTTTTAACTGTTACAGAGCGACTAGCTTTATAACCTGCAAAAACACTCTTATTCTCTTTGTAAGTATATTGAGGGAATACAGAGATATTTTCAGAGATTATTTCTAAAGATTTTTCTTTGTCAAATTCGCTTAAAGCATTAGCGAAGGTTGCAACACGAGTTTCAACGCTTTTATAAGCATCAGCACTCTTTTTTTTAGTATCACTGACAGTAAAATTCAAATTAACCACATCTGGTACAGCTTTTACCTCAGCATAACCTTTAACACTTAATCTTCCTGCAGAACCTAAACAATCATTTGTAGCTGCAATGGAACTAAAGGAAAAAACTAAAGATAAAGAGAGAACTGCTAAATTTAAGGCACGCGACATAAGGATCTCCTTCAAAGCTTCTCAATATATTATAGAATAATCAAAGACTTTTTCAGGAAAATTTAATAACTAAAAATAACAAAACACCTCTTTTAAGGTGTTTTGTAAAATACAATATCGTTATTTTAAATAGTATTTTTAGCGCTTATGTAATTGACGAGCGCCTTCAGCGGTTGAAATAACCAAGTCTAAAGAACTATTAGAATCAGAAGCGGCTTCAACAGCGGCACCAACAGTACCTTCCAAAACAGGAGCATCTGCAATCTTAACACGAGAGCGTAACGGCTCCTCTAACATCGCAATAGCAGCCTGAGAGCTAATTACTGCTGAGCCTAAATCGCATAAAACGACAACACCTTCACCAGAATCAGCCTTCTTAATTGCGTCTAAGACTTTGCGCGGATCAGTGCCCATATTTCCTTGCATATTGCCACCTGCTGCAAAAATCGGCATCTTCTTACCGTCACGGGAAGAGATCTCTTGCACCATATCAACAATGCCTTCGGCAACCTTGCTACTGTGAGACACTACCACAATACCTATCATAGATGAACTCCTTGCATTCCTATCAAAAAGATAAGCACATCACTTTCTTATTATATTACTACATCTGTAATGTATTTTAATTTTACACGTATTAAAAATTTGTTTTTAGAGCTGTTTTGAATTTTTATAAGTCAAAAAAAATTATTTCTAAACATCGTGCCCATTACAGTCTTATTTTGCCAAAATTTTTACTCATTGATAAAACAAATTATTTTGACAAGCTCGATCTAGTCACAAATTACATATCTTTTGAAAGCTTTTCTAAAAATATTTGGTTTTGTGGCGTGGAAATTTTTGCTTTTACGCCAAGATCGCAAACACTTTGAGCAAAAAGCCCCACTTCATTTACACGATTGGCTCTTCTATCCTGTTCCATCGATGGAGCTCCATTAGGATCAAGACTATCCATAAGCTCAATCCACTTGGTAATTTCTGCGTCAGTTAAAGTAACTCCACAAAATTTTGCAACAGCTTGAGCTTCTCTCATAGCCCTATACATAGCTTCGCGAGGTTCACCCTCTTTTTGAATTCCACCATAGCCAACGCCATAATAAGCACAAGATTGATTTACACCTACATTGAGCATCCATTTTGAGAATAATTGATGCTTAATATCTGCACTTATTTCATATTTTAATGAGGCCTTATCAAATAAAGCGGCTACAGCTTCGATATCAGCATTATCTTTTCTATCAACATTACCATAACTGATATAGCCTTGATGAGAAACAGAAAGATTGTGATTTAAAAAAGTAGCATCCATTCCCTGTACAGTTGTATATAAAAGATGAGAGGTCTCAATTTGCTTTGAAATCTCTTGTTCAGACACAACTCCATTCAAAAAGGACATGATAATAGTTTTAGGAGAAACTACCTGTTTTGCTAAAGCTATAGCTTCATTAAGACCAGGATATTTAACTGTAAAGATAATTAAATCAAGATCTTTAATATCATTAGCTTTTTTATAATTTAAAGAAATAGGCTCATTATTGTAAAAAAGATCTTCTTTTATGTAACGAGCATACCTATTCTCATCAACAATAATAAAGACATTATCAAATCCTAAAGCCTCAATAAATGCTTTAGCATACATAATACCTAAAGCACCACGACCTATGATTCCTACATTTTTAATCATAAAAATCCTTATTAGCAAATCAAAAGCTTGCTTTGTTTAAATATTAAGTTACTCATAGATAACAAACTAAACAAGCTTAAGTTCAATATTACGCGAAGCGATAAATTCGCAAGCCTGTTTTGGAAGCTTATCGTCGGAGATGATTAAATCAATATCTTTTAAATCAAAAGCTATAAAAGTTGCCATCTGACCAAACTTACTTCTATCGCAGATCAAAATAGCTTGTCGACCACTATAAATAGCCGCTTGTTTTACAGCAATTTTTTCGATATCAGGGGTAGTTACACCGCGTTCATCCCAAGAAGAAGCTGACATAAAGGAAACATCAAAAGTCATAGACTTGATAATCTTTGTTGCCATTTCGCCTACACTATAACGATAGCGCTTTCTGACTAAACCTCCAGTATGAAAAACCTGGCAAACGCTATGTTCACTTAGATAATCCATAATTACAAAGTCGTTGGTAACGACTGTAAGATCTTCTCTATCTGCAATTAATTGAGCTAAAGCTAAAGAAGTAGTGCCATCATCTAAAAAAATACAACCATTTCTCGGGATATATTCCAAAGCAGCCTTTGCAATGCGGAGTTTTTCTTCAGCAGCTAAACTTTCTTTAACCATATGTTCAGGTTCAGCGCTGAGTTTCTTTGAGATCTGTACTCCTCCTGAAACTAGAACTACAGCTCCTTCCTGTTGTAGCTTTTCAAGATCTCGTCTTATAGTCATGTGAGAAACATTTAGCATTTCTGCTAACTCATATATTCCCACCACGCCGCGTACGGCTGCTTGCTGTAAGATAAACTGTCTTCTTTCAAGAGGAATCATCTTTTATTTACCTTATAGATTAATACTTTGAAGACAAAAAGAGACTACTAGATTGATAGTGAGTTAGATTTATTATCGTTATGCATAAAATAATTAAAATTAGTTATAATTAAGATGCTTAAATCATCTGTACTTTGCATAACCTCAAAAAAACTACCACTCTTATTTATCAAATTTTAGGCACACAAAACCTCATACTTCAGTGCGAGGATGTAGTGTGCCGATTAGAAAAATGAAATTTTTCTAATCC
>URKL01000024.1 GCA_900548485.1 uncultured Succinatimonas sp. | reverse complement strand
AACGTTGAATTTTTTATGTCTACTAGTTTGCAAAACTTCGGTAACATTTTCTAAATTTTTTAAGTTGATTTTTGATTAGCAAGAATGATTGTATTTCAATCTCTTTGTTGCTATTTATATAGATCTTAATTTTTACCATGTCTTAATATGTAAAATATATTTGTTTTTTATTTTAAATTTTATTCTGGTGCGTAGCTTAATAATATGTGATCATATATATAGATAGGTTGCGGAGATTTATATGTTAAAGCCAGGACTTTATGAACAGGTAGTTAATGCAGATTTACATTCTGAGTTATCTGTTATTCCAGCTGAACGTAAATTTTTAGAAAAGATAGATATAGCAGAAGCTTCTCAAGTAATTGCCAAATATATTACTGCAGTTGTAAAAAAAGGCTTAGATAATGTTGTGGACAATGGAGGCGATCTTAAAGATCAAATCAGTCTAGCCAATCAAATTGTAGATATTATTGAAAACATTACTGAGAATAGCTATTTTAAATCTCTAGCAATTGATCCTAGTTCTGAAATTTTATTAGCTTTATTAAAAGAACAAGATCCATTGTTATTAACAGGTGGTATTAAG
Organism: uncultured Succinatimonas sp.; assembly: GCA_900548485.1. Lineage (GTDB taxonomy): Bacteria > Pseudomonadota > Gammaproteobacteria > Enterobacterales > Succinivibrionaceae > Succinivibrio. The sequence goes on along the minus strand of URKL01000024.1, from coordinate 12,041 downwards.
AAATTAAAGCGCCCTGAAACATCCATTGCAAAAAGTTCTTTGTTTACAGGTGCTATTAGTGAACCGCAATTATTTTCTGAGTTAAAGAAAGAAATATCATCTGCCGATAGGTTTGATATGTTGGTTTCATTTATTAAATGGAGTGGTTTGAGATTAATAATTGATGATTTAAAAGACTTCACTAAACGAGGTGGCAAATTACGTGTAATTACGACCTCATATATGGGTGCTACCGATATTAAGGCTATAGAGACTTTAGAGGCTTTAGCAAATACTGAAATAAAAGTAAGTTATAACACTAAACAAACTCGTTTGCATGCAAAAGCTTATGTATTTTTTAGAGAAACTGGTTTTACCACAGCTTATATCGGCTCATCAAATATTTCTAATGCAGCTTTAACTTCAGGACTTGAGTGGAATACTAAAATTACCAATATAGATCAAAGTGAAACTATCAATAAAATTTTTGCAACTTTTGATTATTATTGGAATGATAGGGAATTTGAAAGTTATAGTTCTGAACAAAAAGATAGATTAACCATTGCCTTAAAGGCAGAACGTCATGCTGAGGCAAATAATTCAGCACTGTATACTTTAGATGTTAGACCTTATGCTTTTCAACAGGAAATTTTAGATAAACTTTTGTTAGAGCGACAAGTTTATAATAATTATAAAAATCTATTAGTTGCTGCTACAGGTACAGGTAAAACTGTAATTTCTGCTTTAGATTACAAACGTTATTGTAGACAAAATCCGCATAAAGGAAGACGTTTATTATTTGTAGCCCATCGTGAAGAAATTTTAGCTCAAAGTTGTAATACCTTTAGAGCTGTATTAAAAGATGCAAATTTTGGGGATTTATTAGTCGGTAATTATAGACCTCAAAACATAGATCACCTTTTTGTGTCTATACAATCTTTTAACTCCCAAAATTTTTGTCAAAAGACAGTTGCTGATTTTTACGATTTCATTATTATCGATGAATTTCATCATGCAGCAGCACCATCATATCAAAAATTGCTTGAATATTATCATCCACAGATTTTATTAGGTTTAACAGCAACGCCTGAGCGTATGGATGGCAGGAGTGTAATTTCTTTCTTTAATGATCATATTTCAGCAGAAATTCGTTTGCCTGATGCTATTGACCGCAAGCTTTTATGTCCATTTCAATATTTTGGAGTTACTGATGATACGGTCAATCTTCAAAAAATAAAATGGCATAATGGTGGTTATGATAAAGCAGAACTTAGCTATAAACTCACTGAAGGCATTGAAGCGCAGTCTAGGGCTGATTTAGTGTTAAATTCGTTACTTAAATATGTAGGCGATATGGGGGAGGTAAAAGGGCTAGGTTTCTGCGTTTCGGTAGAAAATGCAAAATTTATGAGCAATTATTTTAATGCTCATAATGTCCCATCTATAAGCTTAACAGGAAAATCTTCAGATGAAGAGCGTTTAGGTGCCAAATCTAAACTTGTAGAAGGCAAAATTAAATTTATTTTTGTAGTGGATATCTACAATGAAGGCGTAGATATTCCAGAAGTTAATACGATTTTATTTTTAAGACCTACAGAATCTTTAACTATATTTTTGCAGCAATTAGGTCGTGGTTTACGTTTGAGTGCGGGAAAAGATTGTCTTACTGTTTTAGATTTTATAGGTCAGGCAAATCAGAGATATAAATTTGAAGAAAAATTTGCCGCTTTATTAAGTAATACAAATCGTAGCTTAAAAAAAGAGATAGAAAATGGTTTTATCTCTGTTCCTAAAGGCTGTTATATTCATTTAGAAAGAATAGCTACTAAATATATTTTAGATAATATTAAATCAACCTATGGTTCAGTTAATGCCATACTAAACAAACTAAGTTATTTTGAAAATGACAGCGGTAAATCAAAGGTATCCTTAACTTCATTTTTAGATTACTACCATGTAGAACCTAAACTTTTATATAAATTTGCAACATTTGCACGTTTGTGTGTTAGAGCTAAGGTAAGAGATAATTTTGAAGAGGAATTAGAGGAGGTGCTTGCAAAAGCCTTTATGAAATTAGCTCAAATTGATTCACAACGTTGGCTAAAATTTTTAATACCTTTCTTAAAAAATCTTTATCTTAAAAAAGAAAGTGATGATTTAGATTTTAATCTCAGTAATAGCTTACATTTGCGTATGTTGAAAATGTTTTATATTTCAATATGGGGTAAAGTTGTAAATTCATTTACAGATCCAGAAGTTTTAGAAAATTTTAAGCTTTTATCTAAGTCGAAAGTGTTACTTGGTGAGCTTATTGAGCTTTTAGAATATAAATTGGCAAAAATTGATTTTTTAGATGAGCATGAAGATTTAGATTTTGATTGTCCTTTAGATTTGTATTGTACCTATACACGTGATCAATTATTTGTAGCTTTAGATTACGATAAGCCTCAGATTATTCGTGAGGGTGTTAAATGGTTGCCAGATAAGAAGATTGATGTATTGTTGATTACTCTAAATAAATCAGATAAAGATTATTCACCATCAACTTTGTATAACGATTATTCGATAAATGAAAATCTCTTCCATTGGCAAAGTCAAAGCACAACAGCTGAAAATTCGGCTACTGGACAACGCTATATTCACCATAAGGAGTTAGGTTCTAAGGTTTTATTATTTGTACGCGAATTTAAAAATGATCAACAAATATCATCACTTGCTATGGGCTATACCTATTTAGGCAGTGCAGAATGTATAAAACACGAGGGAAGTCGACCTATGAATATAGTTTGGAAGCTTAAAAAAGCAATTCCTGCTAAATTTTTAAAACGTACAAACAAATTGGTTATTGGTTAGGAATGTAAAAATTTCTTTTAAATTCATAATCAAATCCCCAGAAAAAGATTTTAAAATTATTTACAATTTTATTGAATGGCTAGGAGGTGAGTGATGATTAAATTTTTGTTACTTCCGCTTTTATGTTGTTGTTTTTGTACAAGTTCTTTTGCAAAAAATGCTGAACTTGCAAATCAATTAGATGAGCAATGTAAAAGTGGCTTCTCCTTTGCCTGTTTAAAATTAGGTTCGATGTATTATTCGGGAAAAGGTATCGATCTTAATTATCAAAAAAGCGCTTCTCTTTATGATAAAGCCTGTAGTGGTGGTGACCTTACCGGTTGTGCTTTGCTTGGTCTTATGCATGAAGACGGACTTACAGGTAAGCAAGATTTAAAAACCTCCTTTGAACTTTATAAAAAATCATGTAATGGTGGCATAAATTTTGGTTGCCATAGCTTAGCAAATAGTTATTTAGAGGGCTCTTTGGTTAAAAAAGACTTAAAAGAGGCTCATAAGTATTTTAGTAAAGCTTGTAATGGTGGTTTAGCTAGTTCTTGCTTTGAGGTAGGTAATAATTTTGCCTTAGGGCGTGGAGTTAAAAAATCAACTCCACAAGCCATTTCTTTTTATGATAAAGCTTGTGATCTCTCAGAGAGCAGAGGATGCCTAAAGAATGGGGTGATCTTTATGCAGGGGGATAATGTAAAACAAAATTATGCTAAAGCTCATGATTATTTTAAAAAGGCTTGTGCTGGCGGTGCTGAGGATGGTTGCTTATTTTTAGGTGCATTTTATCAATATGGTTTAGGTGTAGAGATTAATCATAATCAAGCAATTTCTTATTATTGGAAGGCTTGTTCTGCCAATACAGCTTTAGGTTGCCAATTCTTAGGGGATATATTTTTAAAAAAAGAAAATGTTGATTTAAATAAGGCAAAATATTTTTACAAACGCGCTTGTAATCTTGCAGATACTGTAAGCTGTGAGCGTTTAGGCAAGCTTAATTTGGATGAAAAACAACAAAAATGATTAAGATTTTAGTTTTATTTTTAAGCATATTTATGCTTTTTCCCTCAGCTTTTGCTACAACAGCTGATCCTGTTGAAAAGTGTAAATTAGGTGATGCTAAAGCCTGTTATGATTTGGGGTTTTTGCGTATGACAGGCTTTATGGGAGTCAAAATAGATATAAATAGTGCTACTGAATTTTTTACTTTAGGTTGTAAAGCTCAAGGCGCTAAATCTTGTTCTGCCTTAGGTCATTTATATAATTCAGGAAAGCTTGGCAAAAAAGATAAAAAATTAGCTTTAGATTTTTATGACAAAGGCTGTAATTTAAAAGATCCCTTAGGCTGTATGGGCTTAGGCAATATTTATTTAAATGATTCTAAAAAAGATTCCTCAACTTTAATGCTAGCTAAAGATGCATTTAAAAAGGCTTGCTCTTTAAAACATGGTCAAGGTTGTACACAATTAGGCTTTTTAGATAAAGAAAAATCCTCAGAATTATTTAAACAAGCTTGTGATCTTAAAGATGGTCAAGGTTGTTTGTTATTAGGTAAAACCTTAGAGCGTACAGATAAAAAGGCCTCAATAGCTCTTTATAAGAAAAGCTGTGATCTTAAATATGGTGAGGGCTGTCGTAATTTAGCCTTGAATTCACAAGGTAAAGAGCGCGATCTTTATTTAAATCAAGCTTGTGAAAATTCTGATTTAGAAGCATGTAATTTGCAAGGTGAAGAGCTTTTAAAACTTGGTGATGAAAAGTCTTTAGGCAAAGCTCAAAATTTATTTAAAAAAGCATGTGGTATTCATAGTTCTAGAGCCTGTTTAAATTTGGCTAATATGTATAAATCAGGCCGAGGTGTTACGGTTGATTACAATCTTGCCTTAGATAACTATATGCGTGGTTGCGTATATGGCAATCAGGATAGTTGTACTGAGGCTGAAAAAATGGCCGCTAAGATTGAAGCTCAAGATAATAAATATCGATAAGAGATTGTCAGGAGAATGAGTGTGGAAGCTAAATGTATTGACGATCATGAAATAAAGATTTCCTTAGTAGAAAATTCAGGAATTCAATTTTTAGATTACGAAATTACAGTTGATTGGGACAATAGGGCTGGAGATAGTACTATTGAGGGCTTTAAATACGGATATTTTAAGACTCGTAGTTCTAGTGATTCGTGTACCCATTACATTCGTTTAGTCCCAGATCCTGATCATGGGGAGTTGTTTTTTAATCCTTTAATTTCTGATGATGTGCCTCGGGAAGTCATTGATAATGGCGATAGTATCGAAACTTCTGAATCTTTAACTCTCTACAATGGTGTATGGTTTCCAATTCCTTATTATGCCGGTGGTGAAGACATAAATTATGGGCAGGAATATGGTTTTGTTGTCGGGCCATTAAATTGGGCTCGCTGTCGCATTGTAAAGATGCCTTTAGAAAATCCCGAGCTTATGGGAAAAAATTGTCGTCGCTATCATATAACCTTAGCTTTTGATACTAAGACGCAAAACAATAGTGATACGGATTATTTTGCTCCAAGTCATTTAGATGCGCAGAATTCACGTGTCTTTTCTCTATGTTGGCAACAGGCAGCCTCAGATCTATTAATTCCAAATGATAGTGGTATTAGTTTTGTTAGCAATTGGGCTGAAGCGGTTTTCTCCGATTTAGGAAAGATTGTAATAGAAAACTATAGTGATAATCAGGAATTTAAACGAGCCTTAGAGAAACGAGAGTTTGAAAAGCATTATTTGAATGTGGTGGCATTCTTAGGTGGTGTGGTTAAACCTAATCCCATAAGAATTGTTGTTTCACGTGGCAATATTAACTCTCCTGTTGATGTTAGTTTGATTTTAGATGTAGGCAATAGTCGTACTTATGGAGCTTTAGTTGAAGAAAATTCCCAGACTCAAAGCTCAGATATTTTCTCTGATATTGAAGTTTTACAATTGCGAGATTTAAATGCGGTTGAAAATATTTATAAAGATGCTTTTTCAAGTTGTGTAGAGTTTCAAAGTGCTAATTTCGATTATGACAATTGCTCATCAAAATCTGGTCGTACTGATGCTTTTGTCTGGCCATCATTAGTCCGTGTTGGTCATGAAGCTGTAAGACTTGGTTCACATTGTCTAGGCAGTGATGGACATACTGGTTTAAATTCTCCTAAACGCTATCTGTGGCAGATAAGTGCAGATAGTAATTCCGATTTTGAGTGGCAGTTCAATCGCTATAGCTATCAGATACCTTATGAAAAGCCTGGTAGAAGATTGCGTGATAAAAAGACTATTGAGTATTTTTCTTTTGATAACTTAAGTACACATGCTTATGATAAATCAGTCAACGAGTATATATCTTCCTTAGGTGAGGCTCGTTTTGCCTCAAAAAGCAATCGTAATATGCTGGCAAACTATTCCTGTAAGTCTTTGATGACCTTTATGTTGATGGAGATCATCTTACAGGCTATGGGACAGATGAATAGCTTTACTCATCGCAATAATCATCACAGTAGCTGCGATATTCCTAGACGCTTAAAGTCAATAGTCTTGACTACTCCGCCATCTATGCCTGAAAGTGAGCGTGAAATTTTCCGTAGTTGTGCTTATCAGGCTGTGGGTATTTTGTGGAAGAGTTTAGGTTATGATCCAACGCCAGCAGATGAATTTAAATTTATTGAGAAACAAGAGCAGATGGAGCCTAAGCCGCCGGAGATCATCTTAGAGTGGGATGAGGCTCAGGCCGCTCAGGTAGTTTATCTTTACAATGAGACGCAAACAGCTTTTGAAGGTGATTGTAAGCGTTTTATTGATTTTATTCGTAGACCTGATGCAAATGGACGCTTAAATGAGATTTTAAAGCGCGAGGATTATTTAGGCGATCATGATTTAGCTTCAGCGCGTATAGCCTCTATCGATATTGGCGGGGGTACTACCGATCTGATCATCTCTGATTATGCTTTTCCTAAAGATAGTGCTAGTCAGACCTCTGACATGAGTGTGCGCGAGATCTTGCGTGAAGGTTTTAAAATTGCCGGAGATGATGTTTTACATGACATTATCAAGACCGAAATTTTAAATCCACTAAAGGATTTTATTACCGTGCAATTAGGTAAAAGTGGCATTAGTGCAGACTCTATTCTTTATGATATTGTTGGTAGAGGTATTAGTGATCAATCTGTAAATTTTCAAAATCTGCGTAGACAATTAGTTCATCAGATTTTTATGAAGGTAGGTTATCGCATTATTTCGCATTTAGAAGCTCTTTCAAGATTACCAAGAGGTGTAACCTCAGTAAGACTTAAGGGTAGTATCGAAGACTTTATTTTAGGTAAAGAGCAAGTAACTGTGCCGCAGGTAGCTTTATCAGAAAAAGAAGCTAAGGCATATAAGTTACCAGATAGCGATATCTTAGAATTTGTTAACAATAAGATAAAAAAATGTAATCCAAATTTAAATTTTGATATTTTAAAATTCACTTTAGATATCGATCTTTTTGCGCTAAATCGTAAATTTGTTACAGGTGGTGCGCTTAATATTTGCAAACTTATCGATAATCTCTGCGCTATTGTAAATGTATATCGTTGCGATATTTTACTTTTAACCGGGCGTCCTACCTCAATTGCAGGTATCCGTTCAAGAATTCTTGGCATGTTGCCATTATCCCCAAATCGTATCATTACCATGCGTTCGTATAGATGTGGTGCTTGGTATCCATTAACTCATGATGGTGATTGTATTGGAGATCCTAAGAGTACGGTTGTCGTAGGAGCTCTTTTAAGTTATTTAAAACGAGATGGGCGCTCAACTTTGATGCATTTCCGTTTTAATCCAGAGATTGGTAGATTGCCAAGCCCTATTCGTTATGTAGGTCCTTTAAATAGTAAGGATATGCTTGATAACGAAAATTTAATCTATATGGCAACTTCGGCAGCTGAGGATAATAAAGATGGTTATGAGCCACTTAAGAGTGAAATTGAGGATATTGACTTAAGACGTGTAAAAAAGAGCAATGAAGATTTTTCTGATGATTCCTTTAATGTCAATTTACCTATAAAGCTAGGTTATCGTCAATTTGATAATCCGAATTATCCGGCAAGTATGCTTTATTGTATTGAGCCTTATCTTAAGGTAGAGGATTTGCAGATAGTAAAGGATGCTCAGAAGCTTTATCCTGATTTTTCCTCAGGATTGACTGAAATTGAAGATTATATTGCAGCTCTTTATGACGGTAAATCACAGCAATTGTGTAGACAAGCTGTAGTTAGCTTTAAAGAAAAGTGCGCAAATATCGAAAACTCAAGTGAGTATTTAAGCTTTAAAGAGCTCTGTGAAAATAATTATGAGCAAGCTAAAACTCAACTTATACAAGAATCTCAACAGCCTGAAAAAGGATTCTTTAGTAAGCTTTTTGCTAAAAAACAAGATCCGCTTGAGCTTGTAGATAAAAATCGTTTAAGCAGTATTTACGATGATTGTGTCAATGTACCTTTGTCTATAAAGAGAGATGAGCTTTTAAAGTTCTATGAAAATGAATATAGACAAAGCTTATTAAAGGCTCGACAGGAAAATTTTAAAGTAGTAAAGGATGAATTTAGTGCAAGACTTAAAGATTTATCCTTGCTTGTAAGTGCTAGAGAGCATGCAATTTTTGCGATAAATCTTTCTTTAGGAGTGGTTAAAGCACAAAATGATCCGGTTGCGGCATCTTTAGATTTCTTAAAAGCTGAATTTGGCGCTAAGAACCTACCTTCTATTATTACTTTTGGACTTAAAGATGTTAAGGATTTAAAGTACAAGAGAAACTGGAAGGCTTTAGTTAATTTGAGGCTTAAAACCATTAGTGAAGATGGTGAGTATTGGATTAATTCAGGACTGTTGATTGACAGAACCTAAAAGGATTTTTAAATGAGAAACGAAATTTTTCATAAGGTTTCTTTAAGTTCCAAAAAAGCGTTTGATTGGCTTTTAGATCTTAAAGAAAAACAAAGTCCAGTAGCTTTAAAATGTGCACGTTTAGGCTATGATTTAGCCCGTTTGCAAAATGAAGCTCAAGCTGCTTTTGAGGTTTTGCCAAATCGTACCACTATTGGTGTTTTTGGAGCCTCTCAGGCAGGAAAAAGTTACCTTGTTTCAAATATTGCTGCACAAAATGGCTGTATGCAAACTAAGTGGGGAGATCTTGAGGTTGATTTTTTATCCCACGTAAACCCACGTGGCGGAGATAAAGAAGCTACAGGTATCGTTACACGTTTTACGCATCGTCCTCAAAGTGGAATTAAAGACTTTCCTCTTGAAATAAGAGTTTTAAGCGAAATTGAGATCGTGATGATTCTTGTTAACTCTTTTTATAAAGATTTCAATTTCGAAGGTCCGCTGACACAGATTGTAAATGATATGTTCAAAGCTGAGTCTTTAGAGCAACACTTTTCAAGCTGTAAAGTTTTCCCTTTAAGTGACAAGCCGTTAGTTGATTTTAGCGATCTAGTAAAACTTTATGATTATGTTAGAGGTGTTGCTTGTGCTCCTTTAGCAACCTTTGACATTGAAGATCCTTTTTGGCAAAACTTTTTTTCCTTAGCAGTTAGATTACCTTTAGAGGGTAGAGCTCAACTTTATTCGATTTTATGGGGTAAGCTTCAGGTTTTAACTAAGGCCTTTGAAAAGATTGCTATGGAGCTTTCAAAGCTTAAAGGAGTTTCCTTAGTTTATGCTAAAAGCGATGTGTATTTTGCCATTAAAAATGGGGAATATATTCAATATAGTGACAATATCAACTCAGTAACCTGTTTAGATAAAATCTTTGATGAAGATATGCGCTCAGTTACTGTTTCCTTAGATAAAGAGGGACAGAATTTAGCATCTGTAAAAGTACCTTTATTTGCGGCAGCTGTTTTAGAGGTTTTATTTCCACTATATGGCAAAACTCCACTTGAGGATTTTGATGTCTTAGATTTCCCCGGAGCTCGTTCACGTCAGCCTTATACCTATAATGATTTTAAATCTAAAGAATCTGAAATAAAAAATGAGGTTATGCCACATTATCTTGTTGAAGGTGGTGGTCAATTATTGCGTCGCGGTAAGGTTGCTTATCTCTTTGAGCGTTATAACGGTCGTCATGAAATTGATTTAATGTTATTTTGCTTAAATTCAGCAGCACAAAGTGAGGTCTCATCTTTAACTCCGATTATTACCGACTGGATTTATACCAATATTGGTAAGGATGCAAAAGAGCGTACTAAGTTTGGTAAAAATCCATTAGTTGGTGTTTTAACTCGTTTTGATGAAGCTTTTACTAAGAATTTAGAGGCTCAGGCTAAAGTTGAAGGGGATATCGGTATTATTGCTACTGCAGTTGAACGTATCAATGGCTGTGAGTGGCTTAATGCGTGGAATATCGATCCTAATTTAGGCGCACAACCTTTACGTCAGTTCTTCTTTGTACGTCGTCCTAACTTACCTAATAGCTCAAAGATTTTTGCTATGCAAGCAGGAGTAGAAACTCATGTTTTAGAGTCTATGCAAGGTAAGGTTACAGATTTCTGCAATCAAATTGCTAAAGAGCCTCGTTTTAATGATTTAGTGTATGGTGGCAAGCTTGATGGCTTTAAGACTTTAGAGGCTGTGTTTACTCCTAATGATGGCGGAGCTTTGTATATAAATAGTTTTCTTATGGAAAACTATCGCGATTTTAGGGATATTAAGGCGCATTTTGTTAATAAAATACGGAAAAAAATTAAAGATATTAATAATATCTTAAGCAATTATGCATCTTTAGATGCGCATAAAGCTGCTTTAGCTTCTAAAAATCAGGCAGACTATATCATCAAGAGTTTGTGTCAGTGTGATATGTTTGCGCATTTCTTTTGTGATTTGCATGCATTACAAGAGCTAGATGAGCGGATTGTAATAGAGAATTATGCGCAAAATTACTCGCAGAGTGTGTCAAATGCGGAGCGTTTTGCCTCAGAGGTTATAAAGCTCTATAAAGCTCAATTAGAGGATATGTGTTCAGGAGCTGGATTTGAGCAGTTATTTGGAATTTTGTCTTTAAGCTTTACTGATAGAGAAGTAAATGCTGTTTCTGCAACACAGAATGCAAAAGAGCTATATAGTTTCTTTTACGATCAAGAGCATGATTGTTTTATAAGTGATAAGACCCAACTTAAAAAGAATTTTTATAATTTAATGTGCGCCTATGTAGGCGAACTTAATAAGGCCTTAGATGCTTTAAAAATACGTGAATATTTAATTAAATCTTTAAATGAAGATGAATCTAAAGGTTTGACGATTGAAGATCTTTCAGCTATTCAAGGACGAAAGGCTATGAAGATCATGTCCGACTTTAGTACTTATTTGCGTTCAGATATGTTAAATCATGATCTTGTCTGTGATGGTAATCGACAGCTTTTTACTGAAAGTTTTGAAATTGATGGAAATTTACCGCACCTTACACAAGAGCATTTAAATATTGCCGAACGTTATCGTCATGATTATTTTTATGTTTTACAAGATCTTATCTGTGGAGCTAATTTAACCTCAGTAAATCAATATGGTTTAACTGATACAGAAAATCAGCAGTTATTGGCGATTTTAGAGGTTTATCAAAGCGCTATTGAGGCCTAAAACAAGGAAAAAAGATGGGACATGAAATCTTAGAAGGATCAATTATAAAGCTAGCTCCGGGTAAGTCTTTATTGTGCTTAAATAATGGCAGTTTGCAATTAGATCTTAGTTCTTTAGGAGAGCTTGGGATTTTAATCAAACAATTTAATGGTACTAAAGAGCCTTTAGATTTGCCTTCTTGGCCACAAGGTGGAGGTTATATCTATGTACAAAGGAACTCTATCTCAAGCCAAAATCAAGACGGCGTTTATGATGGTAATCTTTATATAAAGTTTGATGAGGATATCACCGATATCCTCGCACAAAATCAGCGCTTAGGTTTTATTATTACCATTAAAGATTGCAATTGTAATTGGCGTGTACAGGTTGAGGGTGATGAGTTACAAGCCTCCTGGGCATCGCGTAAAGCTCAAGAAAATGCCTTTATTACAAATGAAACTTTTGAGGAGATAAAAACAGAGGCTAATTTTGATGAGCCAAATATAGAAGCAAAGAATACAAAAGATAATTCCAAATTAAAATTGATTTTAATGCTTATAGGGTCTCCAGCAAGGGACGCTCCTCGAACGAAGCAAGGTCACGCTCATAAATGCCCAT
>URKL01000023.1 GCA_900548485.1 uncultured Succinatimonas sp. | reverse complement strand
CTTCCGATCTGTCAAACTCAACTATTTTGTAAAAAATAATTTTAAATCAATATAATAACAGTGATTAAATAAAGTTTTTGTTAAAGTTATTTGCTTTTTTACCCTCTGTAACTAAACCTATAATCATATAGATTAATTGTTGGGAGAGGTTTTTATGTTTAGTCATGCCTTGGTACTTAAAAAGAGTTTTGGTCTTTTAAGTGCTATTTTTATGACCTCTGCTGTCTTTTTATTTGTAGCCTCTCAGTGGTTAACGTGGTCGATATCGCTACGTTTTGCATTCTTTTTGTCACTAGTAATATTAAGTGGTATTTATTTAAGCCTGCGCATAAAGCAAGGTCTTTTAGATCTGCATACCTCTCTTGCGGCAATTATTCATTTTCTCTCTATGGGCATTTTTATGGTGATCCATGGACAGAGCTTTATTTCAGGAGCTGGTAGTGAGGAGCTGTTTTGTATTTGGGCTTTATTACAAATGCCTTGGCTCTTTATTCTAAAAAGTCCGCTATGTGCTTTTATGACTTATATATGTGGTGGAGCGGGAGTATTTTTACTTACATATAATTATTTTGATTTTTTTTATCTTCAAGTATCTTCATCAGTTTTGCCTTCCATTGTTTATAGCTTTATCTTTATGCTGATAGCTCAGATATTTTTTCAAGAGCAAAAATTAGGTCAAGCTTTAGCTATTTTGTGTCGTTTTCTAGCTATAAGTATGGCTGCTACAGCTATCTCTATAGATTCATTTATCTTTGAAAAATTTGCTGCCCAAACTTTTGGGATAATGGTTATTTTTGCCTTTTTAGCTATGCCTGTCTTATTTAAGAAATACCATGTAAAAGTTCAAGCTTCAGCAAATATATGCGCAGTTATAGGATCTTTAATTATTTTAAATTTTGCATTCTTATTTAGTTTGCAATATTTCATTTCTGTATTTTTATTACTATTTATCAATATATTAGCATTAGGATTAATTAATAAAATTGTACCTTTAAATACACATGGAGCTTTGATTTTATTTGCAAAGCTTGGAGCTAGTTTTTTTATATTATTAAATTTGCTTTATTTTATATTTTTATACACTAATGGTAATTTTTTAATTTCAGGTATTACTCTTTTAATTTTATCTTTTGCTTTTGGATTATGGCTTTTATATAAACATCAGGATTCTTTATTATTAAGCATGATAGGAGCTATTTTTGGTACACTCGGTGCTTCTATAATTTTCTTTTATAATCAAGATGTTGATATAAAAAGTAATTTGTTATGTATAAGTTTAATCTTATTTCTTCTTACCTGTGTTTATAGATTAAAACTGTTATTTTTTATAGCGCTTGTCTTGCTTCATCTATTTTGTTTTGAGATAAAGTTTTATTTAGATATTCAGTTTGTATTTTTACTTTTAGTGGCTTTTTTACTTAAATTGCCAAAGTTTAAATTTAATAAAATTTTATCTTTTGTCTTTTTCCCTTTAGTGTGGAGCTCTTTTTTAATCAATTGCTTTGATAGCGAATTTTTTACGAAAGTTAATTTTGAGTCTTTTTTAATTGTAAAGATTTTATTAATTAGTTCATTAGCTTTCTTTATTTATCACGATAATCCTTATTATAAGCGTTTTTTAGTGGCTATATTATTTGCCTTTCAGGTATATATATGGCCTGAAAGTGCTTGTATTAGCATTATTCTGCTCTCGCAAGGTTCATTTTCTGAAAAAGGACGTAAGAATTTGCAGATATCTGCAATAGTGATGGCTGTTAGCTTATATTTTGCTACCATCTATGTTTTAGATGATGCTGATGTATTAATTACAATGTCTAAAAAGAGCGGCTTAACCTCACTTATATTGATAACTATATATTGTTTATTAAGTTCACAAAAGTGGGATAGAGCTAAATTTAATTATACTTTTGCCGGGGGAGCTGTCTCTAAAAGTTTTTGTGGAGCTTTAGCTTTATTGATTATTACGATTTCACTTTTTTCTTTTAATTTTTACAAAGACAATAAAATTTTAAATTCTGGAGTTTTAGTTTATGCAAAACTTGAGGTTGTAGATCCCATTGACATACTTATGGGCTATTACATGGTGTTAGCATATGATTTTGATAATGAGAATACTATGCGTAATGATGGTAAATATCATACGCTTTATCTTAAAAAATTAGATCAAAAAGGATATTTATTAAGCGCTGAAAAGCAAGATTTGAGGGTTTTATTTCCTCAAGATAGTTTTAATCATGAAAAAGCAAAACTTCCAAGACGTTTTTATTTTTCTCAAGATAAATCAAAATATTATCAAGACAAAAATTTTGCAGTTTTAAAGTGTAATCAAGAAATTATTTCAAATAATCTAAAGATTGGCGGGCAAGAAAAAAAAGCTAAATGTCTAGTTGTTGATTTAAAATAAGATCTTTTTTTAATAAAAATATTAACGAGAATTTTTATACATTGTTATCTTATTAATATTGTGATTATTCGTTTATAAAAATATAATATTGTCATGCAAAGGAGATCGCTGTGGCAAATTATATTTCTGTAAAAGAGACTGCAAAAAAGTTTAAGTTATCTGAAAGACGTGTTCAGATACTTTGTGAAAATGGACGTCTTGAAGGAGCAAAGATTGAAAAGGGTGTTTGGCTTATCCCTGACAATCTAGAAAAACCAGCCGACGCTAGACGTAAAACTACTGCAAATGCTAAGCCTTCAGATGCGCTTACTGTAAGTAAGTTAGCGCAATATTTGTCTATTTCTGAGGATACAGCTAAGATTTGGCTGAGACTTGGTAAACTTCAATATGATGTTGATGGTCAGTATTTTTCTAAAGCTTATGCTAAAAAAATTGCTGCTGATATAAATTCAGAGTCATCGTCACAACTTAAAAGTCGTCGCAATAAAAGTCGCCTTAACGGCAAGGTAGTCTATAAGGATTATATTGAAACTATAGAAAATCAAAGAGTTGTTGAACGATTATTAGATCTTAATGTAGTTACCACACGTCGTGAATTATTAATTGTTTTAGCTAACTTTGCAGTTCAGCAGTTTTATGCACGTCATAATTATGGCTTTAAAAAGCCTTTTGTTCTCTGCGATTTCTTATCCTCATTATTTGATGTTGAATTTAGAGCGTTAATTGAAGATCTTTTAGAAAATAAAATTCCTACTTTAGATGAATTTGATGCTTTAAAAGAAGCTTTAAACTTAGAACTTAAATATGTAAAGGGCGAGGATAGTTTAGGCCTTGTATATGTTTCTTTTAAAGATCTAGCTTTGCGTAAGAAAAAAGGTTCTTATTACACACCTTTATCAATAGTTAAAGAATTAATCTTTAGTATTAAAACTTTTAATGGCGATCTTAAAGACAAACTTATTTGCGATCCTTGTTGTGGTAGTGGTAATTTCTTATTGTCACTAGCTTCTTTAGGCTATGATTGCGAAAAACTTTACGGTGAAGATACAGATGAAACCTCTGTATATTTAACTAGAATTAATTTAGCTCTACAGGCTCCAGAGCAAACAGCCGATCAATTACGTAAACGAGTAATTATTGGTAATAGTTTGACCTCAGGCTTTAAGCATAAATTTGATATTGTTATTGGTAATCCTCCTTGGGGTGGTAATTTTACCCAAAAAGAGCGTCAATCTTATAAAAAACGCTTTGTCACCGCACAGGGCAAATCTATTGAATCATCGTCTTTATTCGTAGAGCGAGCTTTAGCTATGCTTAAAGATAAAGGCTTGTTAGCCTTAGTATTGCCAGAGGCGCTTTTAAATGTAGCAACCCATGCTAAATTAAGAGCAATTTTATTGGAAAATTGTGCTTTTAGATTTGTAAATTTTCTTGGCAATGCTTTTGATGGCGTACAATGTCCGGCTATTTTATTAGGTGTACAAACAGGTTTTCACGGTGAGGTTTTAGGTTGTAGCATTAAGCAAAATAAAGAGAGCTTTGTAATTAAAGAGGAGCGTGTCTTTAATGAACATAATTTGAGTTTCCATGCTTCAGATTATGATACTGATTGTTTGACACATATTGAGACTATCTCCCCTGTAGCTTACTTAAAAGGCAATGCTCGTTTTGCATTAGGTATTGTGACTGGTAATAATCAAGCCTTTGTTAAGCAAGAGCCTTTTGAGGGATGCGAGATAATCTTAAAAGGTAGTGAGATCCGTAAATATGGAATTAAGCCTGATGGTAATTATATTAAATATACTCCAGAGCAGTTCCAACAGACCGCACCAACAGATATTTATCGTGCTAAAGAAAAGCTCTTATATCGTTTTATTTGTGATGTACCGGTCTTTACTTATGATGATAAGCAAACTTTGTCTTTAAATAGTTGCAATATATTGATTCCTAAGATTAAAGGCTTAGATATTAAATATGTTTTGGCTATTTTAAATTCGAGCGTTGCATCTTATTTTTTAGTTAAGCATTATAATGCTTTGAAATTATTGCGCTCTCACTTAGAGCAGATTCCTATTCCGCTTATCAATAGAGACGAACAACAACCTATTATTGATATGGTTGATGAGTTATTGGCGACTACATCAGATGCTGAGCCTCTCTATAAGAAGCTTGATGAAGAAATTATGAAGCTTTATAAGTTGAATAAAGAGCAACGACAGGTGATCAAACACACCTTAAAGTCAAAAAATATAAAATTAAAATAAAGCTTCTAAATTTAGCTTATATAAGCGAATTGAGGTTTTTATCAAGACAAATTGTCTGAGGATGTTTTATGTCTCAGTTTGATAAACGTAATTTATCCATGATGATGGATCTTTACGAGATGACTATGGCAAATGGTTATTTTGCAGATCCAAATGCATTTCAACGCAAAGTTACCTTTGATGTTTTTTATAGACAAAATCCAGATCATGGTGGTTTTGCAATTTTTGCTGGTTTAGAGCAGATTGTTGATTATATTGAAAATATGCATTTTGAGGACGATGATATTGAATATTTTGAGTCCTTAGGCATTTTTGCTGATGAATTTTTAAATTATCTTAAGAATTATCGTTTTCGTGGCGATGTATATGCCTTTCCTGAGGGTACGATTATGTACCCTAATGAGCCGATAATCACTGTATATGCCCCGCTTATTGATGCTCAATTAATCGAGACGGCGATTTTAGCGCAAATCAATCATCAATCTTTAATTGCTACTAAAGCTCAACGTATTGTCAAAGCTGCAAAGGGTAGAGTTGTTTCTGACTTTGGTGCTCGTCGAGCCCATAATATGGATGCGGCTGTTTATGGCGCAAGAGCTGCCTATATTGGAGGAGCCTTTGGTACTGCAACTTTATTAGCTGGAAAAATGTTTGGTATTCCGGTTTCTGGCACCATGGCTCATAGTTGGGTTATGTATTATCAAGATGAGTACGAGGCTTTTAAGCATTACGCAGAACTCTATCCTGATAATTGTCAATTCTTAATTGATACCTATGATGTCATGCATTCAGGTGTGCCAAATGCTATTAGAGTTGCAAAAGAAGTATTATTGCCTAAAGGAAAACGTCTTTTAGGTGTACGTATTGACTCAGGTGATTTGGCTTATCTCTCTAAGAGAGTACGTGCAGCTTTAGATGAGGCCGGTTTAAATGATTGCAAAATCATAGCTTCAAATAGTTTAGATGAGTACACTATCTCCTCAATTTTAGATCATCAGGACGGTTGCATTGATATTTTTGGTGTAGGCGAGCGTTTGATTACAGCTAAGAGCGATCCTGTTTTTGGTTGCGTTTATAAGATGTCAGCTGTAGAAGAAGGCGATGTTTATATCCCAAGAATAAAGGTCTCTGATACATTTGAAAAAATTACCAATCCAGGTCGAAAGAATGTATATCGCGTTTATGATGTTGAAGGTCATGCTATAGCAGATTTATTAACTAAAGCCGGAGAAGAGCCTGATTTCTCTAAGCCTTATCAATATGTAGATCCGCATAAGCCTTGGAAAAAGCGTAGTTTTAGTGATTGTAAGATAAAGTCTTTACAGAAGCTTATTATTAAAGATGGTAAGTTAGTTGAAGAATTGCCTTCATTAAAGCAGATTAGGGATTTTGTTAAATATCAGCTTGAAAATGAAATTTGGCCTGAGGAGCAACGTTTTGAAAATCCTCATAAGCATTATTTGGATATGAGTCCTGATTATTATTCTTTAAAAAATGGACTTTTGTGCCAAAATAAATTCTAAAAAAGGCCGATAATAGAGAATTTTTATATCTCTGTTATTTATCAAAATTTAGGCACACTACATCCTCGCACTGAAGTACCAGGTTTTGTGTGCCCAAAATTTGATAAACGTCTTTTAAGCATTAATGGTCTTAGGGGTAAACGTAATTTTCTCTTTAGGATGACGATTTAAGCTTAAGCATAAGAGCGATGCTAATAAACACAAGCTAATATCTATTACCCAAATTAACTCATAGGAATTAAAGCTTTTTACAAAGTAACCTCCTAAAGAGGCACTGATAAAACATCCTGCTTGATGTGAAATATATACAAGTCCAAATAGAACAGCTAATTTTTCAGGACCAAAACGTGCGTTGACTAAGATTGATGTGGGAGCTACGGTCGCATCACAAGTCAAACCTAATCCAAAGGCAAATAAAATTGCGGAAAAATCATTTTTGGGTAATAGGAAGATATAAGCTAAAACGATCAGAGCTCGCGCTACATATAAAAAGCCTAAAACATTAGCTGAACTATATCTAATACATGCAATACCACATAAGAAGGCTCCGATAGCAATAGCTAAACCTAATATCGTATAGGCAAGAGTTGCTGTGGTACTACTTAAACCTAAATGTATAAATTCTGAATATAAGTGGGTAAAAATAATTCCCATGTGAAAGCCACAAATAGCAAAACTTATAAGCATGATTTGATAGCTTTTGTCCCCTAAGGCTTGACGTAAGACGCTTTTTATAGGAAGGCTCTTAACGGCATCAAGCTTTTTTAGAGAATTATTTAACTTGCCAATATAGATGGAAATAGGAATTAAAATTAAAATCGGTAACGTTAAGATTAAAAGTGTTGTACTTACGCTAAATCCATCTAAAAGTAAGGTAAAGGCTGGTGAGAAAATTGAGCTTCCAACACCAGCTGCAGTATTTAAAATTCCGGAAAATATTACAGCTTGGCGCTCGCTCATAAGTGGGCTTGCGCAGCTTAAAACTAAACCAAAGCATAAAGCTCCGGTAGAGGCATAGAAAAATACTCCCAAAAAGATAAACATAGCTATGCTAGAACTTGAGTAAGCTGTACCTATAAGCCCTATAGCTAACATAGCACAACCTAAGAGTAATACATCCTTATAGGAGTATCTTATGGCTAAAAAACCAAAAAATGGTTGGGATAAACCATAGATAAATTGTCCTGAGGCCAGGATAAAACTTATAAAAGCATAAGAAATACCAGAGTTTGTACTTAAAGGATCGATCAATAAACCTAAATTTACGCGAATGCCATTACTGACAGCATATATGAGTGCGGCTGTCAGCGCCAAAAACGCAAAATGAACGCTTTTGGAAAAATTAACTGCTCTCATACAAAACTCCATTATAAATGTGACATAAATCGTAATTTTTACTTGATATCAATATATACAGAGTTTTAATATAAGTAAAACAAAATTATCTTATTCTAAGATTAGAAAAACTTATCAAAATTATGCAAAGATATATCGCTTTACAAAAAATCGTTGAATTAGGAAGCTTTTCAAAAGCGGCTTTAGCTTGTTGTTGTACTCAATCAGCTATAAGCCAGATGGTTTCCTCATTAGAGGATGAATTGTCGTTAAGGCTTTTAAATCGTAGTCGTAGCGGTATTAGTCTCACAGATGAAGGAAAAAGATTATTTCCTAAAATTGAGAAAATGGTTTTTGACTATTTTTCTATGCGCGAGATGGCCAATGAAATCAAAGGTCTTGATGTAGGAACGGTTCGCATAGGTACGATTTCGAGTATTTCTTCACATTGGTTGCCATTGATTTTAAAGGAGTTTAGAAATAAATATCCGAATATCGAATTTGTTTTAAAACAAGGTGATTATGATACGATTTTAGAATGGATTAAAACCGGTGCTGTAGATTTTGGTTTTTTAGCCCCACAAATTGCACATGGAGTAAAGTCTCTGTTTATGAAAGAAGGTCGGATGTTGGCAGTCTTACCTGAAAATCATCCTTTATCTAAATTAGATATTATCCCTTTAGAGAGCATAGCTCAGGAGAACTTTATTCTTTTAGAAGAAGGAGCTAATGTTTATGAGCCTCTTTATGCTTTTAAATCAGTAGGTATCAATCCTAATATTCGTTATACCATGCATGACGATTATTCAATTATGAGTATGGTGGAAGCTGGATTAGGTGTAAGTATCCTAGCTGAATTAGTTTTAATGCGTTCTAGTGCTTATAAAGTAGTAACACGACCAACATCACCACCTATTGTAAGACAGTTAGCCATTGGCTATAAGGATAAACAAAGTTTACCAATAGCCGCAAAGCGTTTTATTCAAATGTTACATGACGCTATAGATGAGTTGCCTTAATAAAAATGCTTCTAAGAGATTAGTTTTTAATTTTTTTAGATCTGGATTATCTTCTATGATCTTTTACAAAAAAAGGAAACAAAAGACTTATCTATGAGAGAATGGAATTGTCCTAATTGTGGTAATCACTACAATTAAGATAAGAATGCTACAATAAATCTTCGTTAAGAAGCTTTGCGAATATCTTCTTAACGACATATATAAAATACCGTGGGTCGCACGGAAATCTACGCCTGTGGAGAGAGTGTAAGACACAGAGGTTCTTTGAAATCATAGTGCAGTTCTCGCTGAAGCAGGAAGCTTCATCCTCTAGATGAGGGAGTTCTTTCACTGTTATAAGGAGTTTATGAGTGAAAAAATTAGCCTGTGTATTTGCTTGTGCCGTGGCCTTAAGTGCTTGTTCTAATACTCAAGAACCTATGGGTAAATCCTTGCAAGATCTTGATGGCGAGTGGAGCGTTGAATCTGTTAAAGGTAAAAACTTTAAAAATGCAGAGCAGGTCAATAAAGCTTTTATTGGAGTTAGAGCTCAGGATAAAAAACTTTATGGCAGCGCCTCTTGTAATCGCATTATTTCAGAAATTTCTTATGACGCTAAAGATGGTTTAAATTTAGGAAATGTAGCTTCTACCATGATGATGTGTCCTGATATGGACAATGAGCGTTTATTTTTAGAAGCCTTATCTGAGGTTAAAGATTATAAAATCTCTGGAGATAAGCTTTATTTAGTTAATGGGGATAACCTCCTGTTAGTTGAATTAAGTCGTATCACTAACTAATTGTAAAGTAGCGTTATAATCACATATATCAAAAATTTTTTGGAGAAAGAAAATGATCAAACATATTGTAATGTGGAAATTTAAGGAAGGCTCTGAGGAGCAAATGCATCAATTTTTAGATGGCCTTAAAGGTTTAAAAGGACAAATTGAGTATTTACGTTCCTTAGAAGTTGGTGTAAATGTAAATCCTAAGGAAAAGTTTAGTGCTACTTTAATTTGTGAATTTGACAATATGGAAGATCTTCAGAAGTATGCAGTTGATCCGCGCCATGTGGCCTGTCAGGCTATCTGCAAACCGATTGCTTTAGAACGCGCTTGTGTGGATTTTGAATTCTAAAAATCTTTAACTAGCATCTTGTTAAGCTTCTTTTCAAGATGAATTTTTATTAAACAAAATTTGCGGCTGTATTTTAGTTTTTAGTCTAAGATACAGCCGCAATTATTTTTATAAGATTTTTTTTAGATTTTTTACAGATTGTTTGCAATAAAAGATTAACTTTGTGATATATAGCAAAACTCAGTAGAAAAATTTTCCAATTAAAGCTTACTTGCTAATATCCTAGAGATATTGTTTGTAAAATCTTTTTGCAAGAATTTAAAATCTAAAAAAAATCTTATTTATAAATAGCTTAAATAAAACATATAGGGATAACATATGTTAAAGTTTGGAATTTTAGGCGCCGGTAAAATTGCAGAAGTGATGGCTACAACCATCAATATGATGATTGAAAATGGCGAAGATATTTGTTTATGGGCTGTAGGCTCTAGATCTAAAGAGAGAGCTCAGGAGTTTGCTCAAAAATATAATATCAAACATGCTTATGACTCTTATGAAAGTTTAGTCGCTGATCCTAAGTTAGATTTAGTTTATATTGCTACTCCACATAATCTCCATTATGAAAATGCACTTTTGTGTATGGAACATGGTAAGCATGTATTGTGTGAAAAAGCTTTCACTGTAAATACATTGCAAGCTAAAAAGTTATGTGATTTTGCTAAAGAGCATAAGCTTTTATTAGCTGAAGCCATTTGGACTCGCTTTATGCCTATGCGGCAGATGATAAACGAGGAGTTAGCAAGTGGCATTATTGGCAATGTCAGAATGCTAACAGCTAATTTAAGTTATCCGATGTTAAAAAAAGAGCGCTTATATAATATTAATTTAGCCGGTGGTGCGCTTTTAGATGTCGGTATTTATCCTTTAAATTTTGCTAATATGATTTTGGGTACACCAGATCGCATTGATGCAAGTTGTATCAAAAGCGCAACTGGGGTTGATTTAAGTGAGTCTATGACTTTAACTTATGAAAGTAGTGCCCGTATGGCAGTTTTATGCTCAACTTATGCCGCTGCATCTGATCGTTTTGGATTTATCCATGGTGAGTGTGGTTATATGCAGGTTGAGAATATCAATAATCCTCAGGGATATAAGATTTTTAATAAAAATTTTGAGCTTATAAAAGAGGTTGCTTGCCCTAAACAACTTACTGGTTATGAGTATGAGGTTAGGGAGTGTATGCAGTGCATAAAGGATGGTCTTTTAGAGTGTCCGTCAATGCCGCATCAGGATACCTTAAATATGATGAATCAATTAGACACTATTCGTGCTCAATTTGGTGTCAAATACCCATTTGAATAGAGATATTTTATGCAAAAAATAGGTTTTATCGGTTTAGGAATCATGGGAAAGGCCATGGTTTTTAACCTCTTAAAGAAAGGTTATAGCGTTGATTTTTATGCTCGTCATAAAGAGAGAACTTTAGATGTTATTGAGGCTGGTGCAGTATTTCATGACAATATTCGTGATGCTGTATGTAGATCTGATGTAGTCATTACCATGGTTGGTGGACCTAAAGATGTGGAAAGCCTTTATTATCAAGATGGAGGCATCTTAGAGAGTGTAAAAGAGGGAACTTATCTTATTGATATGACTTCCTCAAGCCCCTCATTAGCACAGAAATTGTATCAGGATGCTAAAGAGAAAGGTTTATTCTCATTAGATGTTCCGGTAACCGGTGGTGATGTTGGTGCACGTGAGGGTACCTTATCTTTGATGGTTGGTGGTGATAAAGAAGTCTTAGACAAAGTTTATGACGTTTTAAATACCATGGGCTCAAAGATCACCTATATGGGAGAAGCTGGTGCAGGTCAGAATTGTAAGCTTGTAAATCAAATTATGTGTGCCGGTTCCTTAGCTGGTATGTGTGAGGGCTTAGCTTATGCATCTTTTAAGGGCTTAAATCTTAAAGATGTGTTAGCTGCAGTTTCAAAAGGAGCTGCCGGTTCGCGAGCTTTAGAATTATATGGTGAGCGTGTTTGCCAAGGAGATATGCAACCTGGCGGAGCTTTGTGTTATTTAGTTAAAGATTTAAAGAATGCTCGTTCTGAATTAAGTGATAAAAGTTTGGAACTTAAAATGGCAGATGCGGTATTGGATGTTTATGCCAAGATGGAAAGTCTAGGTCAGGGTGGTCTTGGCGTTCAGGCTATGTATGCATATTTATTAGATCAGGCAAAAAATCATGAGTAAAAAAATCTTAGTGGCTGTTGACGTTAATGCAGAGCATTTAACTTTATTTAAACAGGTTTCACAAGACAAATGTGAATTTGTCGTTAAAAGTTTAAGCGATGTTAATATTGATGATGTTGTTTCTGTTGATGGCATTATCGGTAATGTCGATCCTGAGATCGTAAAGCATGCTGAGAACTTGGAGTTTTTACAGTTAAATTCAGCAGGTTGTGATCAGTATTTAAAACCCGGTATCTTAAAAGATAAAACCGCTTTATGTACAGCTGTAGGCTCTTATGGTCTTACTGTAAGTGAGCACATGCTAGCTTTGACTTTTGATTTAGTTCGTCATTTTGCTTTATATCGTGATAAGCAATTAGCTCATGATTGGTCAGATTGTGGCAAGATTACCTCTGTATGGGGTTCTACAATTGCGGTGTTAGGTTTAGGCGATATTGGTGGAAGTTATGCTCAAAAAGTAAAAGCCTTAGGGGCTAAATGTGTAATAGGTATCCGTCGCAATATTCAAAATAAGCCTGACTATATTGATGAGCTTTATACTTTTGAGGATTTAGATAAGATTTTACCGCGTGCAGATATTGTGGCTATGGTATTACCTGATAGTCCTGTAACTCGTAATCTTATGAATAAAGAGCGTTTTAATCTTATGAAAAAGGGCGCTTATTTAATCAATGCAGGTCGTGGTAGCGCTGTAAATCAAGAGGATTTATTAGAGGCAATTAAGTCAGGACAAATCGCAGGTGCTGCTTTAGATGTAACGACTCCTGAGCCTTTGCCTAAAGATAGTCCTTTATGGGATGAAAAACGGATTTTTATTACCCCGCATGTTGCAGGTAATTTCTTCTTACAAGAGACCTTTGAGCGCATGATTAAAATTGCTGCCGGTAATTTACAAGCATATCTTGAAGGTGGTGAATTAAGAAATCTGGTAAGGCGCTAATTTTAGTTGACTTCCTCCCCTTGCTAAAGCAAGGGGA
>URKL01000022.1 GCA_900548485.1 uncultured Succinatimonas sp. | reverse complement strand
AAAGAAGCTAAGAAGAAATAACAGGGTGGCATAACATGTTTGACAAGAAAGAAGCACGTATCCGTCGCGCCACTAAATCCCGTGCAAAGATGCACGAGCTGGGTGTAACTCGTTTAGTTGTTACCCGTACCCCGCGTCACATCTATGCTCAGGTAATTAACAAAGATAATTGCGTTTTAGCCTCTGCTTGTACTTTAGAGAAAGATCTTATCAAAGACTTAAAGTACACTGGCAACGTTGAAGCAGCTAAGCTTATCGGCAAGACTGTTGCCGAGCGTGCCATTGCCGCTAAGGTTGAAACCGTAGCTTTTGACAGATCTGGCTATCAGTATCACGGCCGTGTTGCAGCTTTAGCTGACGCCGCTCGTGAAGCCGGCCTTAAGTTCTAGGAGTGCAGCAGATGCAACACAAAGATGAAACTCAAGCTGGCGAACTGCAGGAAAAATTGGTTGCAGTTAACCGTGTAGCTAAAGTTGTTAAGGGTGGTCGTATTTTCTCCTTCACCGCTTTAACTGTTGTTGGTGATGGTAACGGCCGTGTTGGTTTTGGTTATGGTAAGGCTGGTGAAGTTCCTGCTGCTATTCAAAAGGCAATTGAGCAGGCTCGCCGCAATATCAATAACAATATCTCTTTAAACAATGGTACTTTGTTCCACGCCGTTAAGGGTGAGCACTCTGGTTCCATGGTTTATATGCAGCCTGCCGCTGAAGGTACCGGTATTATTGCTGGTGGTGCTATGCGTGCTGTACTTGAGGTTGCTGGTGTTCGTAACGTTTTAGCTAAGGCTTATGGTTCTACTAATCCTATCAACGTAGTTCGTGCTACTGTTGCTGCTTTAGCTTCCATGCGTACTCCTGAGGCTGTTGCTGCTAAGCGTGGCCTCTCAGTTAAGGAAATTTTGGAGTAAAAAATGGCAGAGAAGAAAACCATCAAGGTTACTCAGACTAAGAGTTCTATCGGCCGTTTACCCAAGCACGTTGCTACCTTAAAGGGACTGGGTCTGCGCCGTATTCGTCATACCGTTGAGCTTGAGGATACTCCTTCTGTTCGCGGCATGATCAATAAAATTAGCTATATGGTCAAGGTCGAGGAGTAAAAGATGTTTCTGAATACTTTAAGTCCGGCTGAGGGTTCTCACAAGAGAGCCGTTCGTGTCGGTCGTGGTATTGGTTCTGGCCTCGGTAAGACCTGCGGCCGTGGTGTTAAAGGTGCTGGTGCCCGTAAGAGTGCCCACAAGCGTCCTGGTTTCGAGGGCGGCGCCATCCCTATGAAGATCCGTTTACCGAAGTTCGGTTTCTGGTCTCCTAAAGCTGCTGTTACCACTGAGGTTACCTTAAACGATTTAAATCGTATTGAAGGTGATGTTGTTGATATGGACACCTTATTAAAGGCTCGTCTTATCACCAAGAAGGACAAGTTCGTTAAGGTTGTTTTATCCCGTGTACCGAACTTCACCAAGAAGATCACTGTTAAGGGTATTGGTGTAACTAAGGGTGCTAAGGCTGCAATTGAGGCTTGTGGTGGTTCTGTTGAAGAAGCCGCTTACATCGCTGAAGCTGCTGCTCGTTTAGAGGCTTCTGCCAAGCGTTCTGCTGCTAAGCAGCAGGCTCGTCTTGACAAGCTTGCTAAAGACGGCATTCAAAAGCCTGCTAAGAAGACTGCCGAACAAAAGGCTGCCAAGAAGGCTTCCAAGTAATTTAATTTTGGGCATCGTAAGATGCCCTATAGAGGTTTTGCATGGCAAGAAAATCGCTATTTGATAGAAGTCGCGAAGTGGCGCAACAAAGCAAATCCGGTAACGGCGAGCTGCGTTCACGTCTGCTCTTCGTCTTCATCGGACTTGTCGTCTTCAGACTTGGTTCGTATATTCCGGTTCCAGGTGTAAATGCCGATGTCCTGCAGCGAGTTTTCGATGAGCAGAGCGGAACCATCTTGGGTATGTTCAATATGTTCTCCGGTGGTGCTTTAGAGCGTGCCTCCGTTTTAGCATTAGGTATCATGCCTTATATTTCTGCAGCCATTATCATTCAGCTGTTGGCAGTTATTAATAAGAACTTAGCAGAATTACGCAAAGAGGGTGAATCTGGTCGTCGTAAGATTACTCAGTACACTCGCGTGGCTACGCTCTTTTTAGCCGCCATTCAGGCTTTGGGTATTGCCACTGGTATTCCTAATATGATGCCAGGGTTGGTTGACAATCCAGGCTTTGGTTTTTACTTTGTAACAACTGTAAGTCTTGTCACTGGTACAATGCTCTTGATGTGGCTTGGTGAACAGATTACTGAACGCGGTATTGGCAATGGTATTTCTCTTATTATCTTTGCTGGTATCGTCGCTGGATTACCTTCAGCTTTAGCTCGTACTTTCGAGCAATCGCGTCAAGGTGATCTATCGACCATTGCCCTGTTGATTATTGGTGTTGTCGTGGTCTTAGTGACCCTATTCGTAGTTTTCGTTGAACGTGGTCAGCGTAAAATTGTTATCGAATATGCCAAGCGTCAGATGGGTAACCGCATTTATTCACAGCCTCGCTCTACTTTACCGTTAAAGATTAACTTATCTGGTGTTATCCCGGCTATTTTTGCGTCGTCGATAATTTTATTCCCAGGTACTGTTGTATCTTGGTTCGGTCAAGGTGATAATGCTGTGGCCAATGTGCTTCAGGAAATTTCCATGTTCCTCCAGCCAGGTCAACCGCTTTATGAGTTGATGTATGCTGCAGCCATCATATTCTTTACTTTCTTCTATACCGCGTTGGTATTTAATCCTCGCGATGTGGCAGAGAATTTGAAGAAGAGTGGAGCTTTTATTCCTGGTATCCGCCCGGGCGAGCAAACAGCTCGTTTCATCGATAAGGTGATGACTCGTTTGACCCTGAGTGGTTCTTTATACATGGTGTTGGTCTGCCTGGTACCGCAGCTACTTATGAACTGGTTTAATGTTCAGTTCTACTTTGGTGGTACTTCATTACTGATTATCGTAGTGGTCAGCATGGATTTCGTAGCTCAGCTTCAGAGTCACATGATGAATCAGCAGTATGGCGATATCATGCGTAAGGCAAACCTTCGGAATTATGGCCGTTAGAGTTTTTCACTCTGTTATGGGAGAAAAAAATGAAAGTTGGTGCTTCAGTTAAAAAGATGTGTCGCAACTGCAAAGTCGTTCGTCGCCACGGTGTAGTCCGCATTATCTGCAGCAATCCTAAGCATAAGCAACGTCAGGGCTAATGCTTTTGTAAAGATGTTCTTGAACATCTAAATAGATTTCTGTATAATCATACAGTTTACACGGCACCTTAGGTTTTTAACCTTGGGTGCCGTTCTGACATGCCAATGTGCACTATAGTGGTTGTTGCGTATCCATTAAACGGGCTTTGCAGCAACCGTTGTTTTTAATAGACCTTTAATTAGGAGATCGATAGTGGCCCGTATAGCTGGCATTAATGTGCCTGACCAGAAGATTGCCATGATTGCTTTGCAATCGATCTATGGCATCGGCCCGACCCGTGCTCGCGATATTCTCGCTGCCGTTGGGGTTGAACCTACCACCAAGTTCAAAGATATCGACGAACAGGTAGTAGATAAGATTCGTGCTGAAGTTGCAAAGTTCACCGTAGAAGGTGACCTTCGTCGCGAAATTTCCATGAACATCAAGCGTCTTATTGATCTTGGTACCTATCGTGGCTTACGCCACCGCCGCGGCTTACCAGTTCGCGGTCAGCGTACTAAAACCAATGCTCGTACCCGTAAGGGCCCGCGCAAGAGTGTGAAGAAGTAGGAGAGTTTAGATGGCTGAAGAAATTAAGACCGCAACTGCAGCGGCTACCCGCGTACGCGGCAAGCGCTCTAAGAAGCAGGTTGCCGATGGCGTGGCTCATATCCATGCATCTTTCAACAATACCATCGTAACCATCTCTGATCGCCAGGGTAATGTCCTTTCTTGGGCAACTGCCGGCGGTTCAGGTTTCCGTGGTTCTCGTAAGTCCACTCCGTATGCAGCTCAGGTTGCTACTGAGCGTGCTGGTGAGGCTGCCAAGGAATTCGGTGTAAAGAACCTTGAGGTTTTAGTCAAGGGACCAGGTCCTGGTCGTGAGTCTTCTATCCGTGCTTTAAATGCAATCGGCTTTAAGATCACCAACATCACCGATGTTACCCCTATCCCTCACAATGGTTGCCGCCCGCCTAAAAAGCGTCGTGTCTAACCTTCGAGTTAAATTTCTGGAGAAAGATAAATGGCAAAATACACAGGTCCAGCTCTGAAATTAAGCCGCCGCGAGGGTGTTGATTTATTTCTGAAGTCTGGTGTTCGTGCAATTGACACCAAGTGCAAATTAGATACTGTTCCAGGTCAGCACGGCGCTAACAAGCCGCGTTTATCTGATTATGGTATGCAACTTCGTGAGAAGCAGAAGGTTCGTCGTATTTACGGCGTTCTTGAGCGTCAGTTTGCTAACTACTACAAAAAAGCAGCTCGTATGACCGGCAATACCGGTGAAAACTTACTCCAGCTGTTAGAAAGCCGTTTAGATAACGTTGTTTATCGTATGGGCTTCGGTTCTACCCGTATGGAGGCTCGTCAGTTAGTTTCCCATAAGGCTATTACCGTAAACGATCAGATCGTTAATATTCCTTCTTATCAGGTACAACCGTCCGACGTTATTGCTGTTCGTGAAAAGGCTAAGAAGCAGTTACGTATTAAGGCCGCTATGGACCTTTCTGGTCAGCGTGCTTTAAAGCCTACCTGGATTGACGTTGATGTTGACCATATGAAAGGCACTTACAAGAACAATCCTGAGCGCTCTGAGCTTCCTGCCGACATTAAGGAACAGCTCATCGTCGAATTGTACTCTAAGTAATTAACGGCAACCCTTGCCAGCACCTAATAATGTGGGGTATCTCTAGTGTCTGTTGTTGAACTGCTTAAACCTAAGCCGGTAGATTTTACCGAAGTCGGTCCAAATCATGCTCATGTGGTTTTAGAACCTTTAGAACGTGGTTATGGCAATACTTTAGGCGTAGCGTTAAGCGGAATTTTGCTTAAGACCTTGTCTGGAACTGCAGTAGATGCTTTTTCCATCGAGGGGATAAAAGATCAATACAGCGTAAAAGAAGATATGTCTGAATCAATGTTCGAGTTAATTATCAATTTGAAATTACTCGGCATTGTTACAAATGATCTTCTAAATGAGCCTGTATGGTTGTCGCTTGAGAAAAGCGGCGAAGGTGAGGTGAAAGCTTCAGACATTATTTGCCCTGAAGGTATTAGCTTTGCCAATCCGGATGCTCATATCTGCACTCTCACTGGTGCCAAGGCTTCGTTGTCGATGAAACTTCGTTTAAGCTCAGGAGTCGGTTATGTAATGGCATCTGATCCTAAGCACCTCCCTGCTGATGCAGAGGATGTGATTTTGATGGATGCTGATTACTGCCCGGTAAGACGCTTCGTTTATGAAGTTGAGTCAGCTCGTGTTGAGCAACGTACCGATCTTGACAGATTGATTATTGATCTGGAAACAGACGGTACTATTACTCCTGAAAATGCATTGATGAAGGCATCTGATTTATTAGTTGATAGTATGTCTAATATTATCAACAAAGAGGATATTACAGAGCGTGCTTTGGCTCCTTCTGCTCCTCCGATGCCGGATCCTGTGCTGATGCAGTTAGTAGATGATCTGGAACTTACTGTCCGTTCAGCTAACTGTCTCAAAGCGGAGAATATCATTCACATCGGTGATTTGGTACAGCGTACAGAGGTTGAGTTGCTCAAGACTCCGAACTTAGGTAAGAAGTCCTTAACTGAAATTAAGGATGTTTTAGCTCAGAGAGGATTATCCTTGGGTATGCGTGTGGCTAATTGGCCTCCTCCGGGACTGAGAGTACCAAACAATTAACTTAATAAGAAAGGAATTAGGAAATGCGTCATCGTTTAAGCGGCCGTCATTTTGGCCGTACTGCTTCACATCGTGCAGCATTGTACCGCAACCTCGCTAACGCTCTCCTTAGCTACGAAGTGATTAAAACCACTGTGCCTAAGGCTAAGGAATTACGTCGCTTTGTCGAGCCTTTGATCACCTTAGCTAAGGTTGATTCTGTTGCAAATCGTCGTTTAGCCTTTGCTCGTCTTCGCGACGATGCTGTTGTAGCTAAGCTTTTCAACGTTATTGGTAAGCTTTCTGCCAATCGTCCGGGTGGCTACACCCGTATCATCAAGGCTGGTTTACGTCCTGGTGATAAGGCACCTGTTGCCTACATCATGTTAACCGATCGTCCTGAGGTTCAGGATGAGAGTGCTAACACTGAAGCCTCAGCTTCTGAGAACGCTTAATAAGTGATGGGCGTGAGAACGCCCATTTTGCTTGAAAGCTTGCCGACTGTATACAAAAACGAGGGTGAAACCTTGGATCAGATCATTGATTCTATCAAACCAAACATCAAGAACGTTACCGAGCTCTCACGTTTTGTCTATCGTGTAACTCTTGAGCCGTTTGAAAAGTATTATGCGCAAATTGTAGGCACGGCACTGCGTCGCATCATGTTATCCTCAATCCCAGGTTATGCAATTACTGCCTGTGAGATTGAAGGTGTTGTTCATGAATACAGTGCAGTTGAAGGTATTCAGGAAGACGTGTTGTTGGTCCTGCTCAACCTCAAGGAAGTTGCGGTTGCAGTTGAGGGTTTATTACACGACGATCCGGTACTTGAAATTAAGAAGACCGGTATTGGTCCTGTAACTGCAGGTGATATTATTTGCCCGCACGGTGTTGAAATCCGCAATCCTGATCTGGTGTTATGCCACATCACTTCTGAGGACGTTAAACTCAACATGCATTTGCATGTTTCCCGTGGTCGTGGTTATGTTCCAACTACATCTCATCCTTATGTTGAGGGTAGTGAGGATCGTTTCATCGGCAGATTGTTGATTGATGCTATGTACTGCCCGGTTTTAAATGTAGCTGTTCATACTGCGCCACTTGCAGATGAAAAAGAACAGTTAATTCTTGATATCGAAACTAATGGAACTATTGATCCAAAAGATGCTGTTGGTATTGCTTCCACCATTTTTGCTGATCAGTTAAATTCCTTTGTTGATATCCGCGGTGCAGTTGCTCCTCAGGAAGATGCAAACTTCAGACCGTTAATTGATCCTAAGCTTATCTGCCCAGTCGAAGATTTAGAACTTACTGTACGTTCTGCTAATTGCTTGAAGACTGAAGGTATCAAGTATATTGGCGACCTCGTACAAAAAACTGAAGTCGAATTATTAAAGACCCCTAACTTAGGTAAGAAGTCCTTAACAGAAATCAAGGATGTTTTAGCTGAAAGAGGTCTATCCTTAGGTATGCGTCTTGAAAATTGGCCTCCGGCTGATTTAGACATATCTATGTAGGAAACAATTTGTTAAAAGAGGCTGCTTTGCAGCCTTTTTTGTTTAATGAACTTCAGTGATAAAATTTTAAATATACTTAAAATCTAGACGCAATCATTGGCGATTTCTATTTGATCTAATTTGTAATAATTAGAATTAACCAACATTTATCAAATCTCATTTTTGTAACTTGCAACTTTCTAAGGATTGTAAATTTAATATATATTCGATTTTGTATACAATATTAAGTTATATATAAGATATATAGATAAATTTCCTTTTTAATGGCGAGAGATCTTTTAAGTCAAAGCTTTTTTTAGGATAGGAATTTTCTGCTTGTACCTAAATTCAAATTGATCATATTTGTTTGGAGTTAAATTATGACTTATCAAAAGGTAGATATTTCACAAGCTTTTAGAGTATTTACAGGTGGAAGTACAGTTACTGTAGCTTCAACTTCGGCTGCTGGTGTAAGCGATATTATGACTGCAGCTTGGAATTGTCCTTTTGATACAGATCAAATTTTGGTGGTTTTAGCTTCCACACATACCACTACAGAAAATATTTTAAAAACATCCAAATTCGTTGTTGCTATTCCGGATGCTTCTCAAAAGGATTTTATTTTAAAAGTAGGATCTCTGCATGGTCGTGATTGCGGTGATAAATTTGAGGCTACAAGAGTCCCTTACGAACTTTCAGAAAAATTACAATTAAAGGTTATCCCCAATTGTTTAGCTTACTTTGAATGTGAGCTTGCTGATGAACAGTTGTTAGCTAAAACTGGTATTTGTATGGGAAATGTAATTAACCTTTATGTAAGAGAAGGTTTGTGGGATAGTGAAGCACATAATTTTGCTAAAGGGGCAAAATTAGCTTTGCACCATGTTACTGAAGATAAATTTCTCTCAGGTGGTGAGGAGGTTTAAATGGGCGAAGAAATTCAAGATAGAATAGTTGATTATGCCGTGGCTTTATATAAGTCTACAGCAGAGGAGTCCTTAGCCTACGATTCTCCAGATGAGTTTCAACGCTTATTGCACTTTGCACAGAATGATGAATATGAGCTGTGTTTTGAAATAGAAATTTTAGGAGAAGGCGAGGAATTTATTGAGGAAGATTTTGGTTATCCTCTGTATAAAGTTAGCTTTATTTATAGCAAACAAGATCGTCAAGATGATTATGATGATATTGTGGTAGCTAACCTTTACTTCTCTGAAGAAAGCATGACAGAGCAGCAGGGTAGAGTTGATTGGTTCCCTAATGGAGATTAAAATCAAATAAGATTTAGATTAGATAAAATTATGCCTGTTTGGGGCATAATTTTTTAACATAATCAGCCAGAAGATTCCCTCCTCTAAGGAGGAAGGGATATTTTTACGGGTAGATTGTTATTTTAGTACCAACATCAACTAAAGAAATAAATTCATCGATATCTGGATTTAATA
The DNA here is from genome assembly GCA_900548485.1 of uncultured Succinatimonas sp. Taxonomy (GTDB): domain Bacteria; phylum Pseudomonadota; class Gammaproteobacteria; order Enterobacterales; family Succinivibrionaceae; genus Succinivibrio. The sequence continues at coordinate 4,019 of URKL01000022.1, read as the reverse complement.
GGGCAATACAACCATTAGTCCAATCAGTACGTTGAACAGTTTCCTGATATTCTCCGCGTGAAGGTGGTTGGCCGTGGATCATGATCATGCCACCGGGACGCATACCCATTTTGCGAGCATTTTGAATATCAAGTTCGTTTGGATAGGATATGTGGAAAGCGCGGTAGTAACTAGAGCGTTCCTTGATATAATCAAGAGTATAGGTACCCTCAGGAGTACGACGATCGCCTTCATATTGTTTGCGACCTACAGGTCGGTCTGAAAGTGCAATCCAATATTTTTTTACAATTTGATCTTTATTCATTAACAGCATCAGATGATGTGATTTATGCACAATGACATGGTCAACAAGATTTTTTTTAGGCCCATAGATATCTCCAGGAAAAATATCTAATCCATAGATTTTGCCTAATTTTTGATAATCAAAATCTGCATCATAAACAATATCCTCGCAAACCGCTTGAGAGAGAATATCTGCAGGTAAGTTGTGCATAGTAGCATAAGCGTTACTGGCAAAACTTAATATAGTTACAAAAATGCTGTAAACTAAGAATTTCAATTGCCGCTCCTGAATAAAAATGGCAGCAGTTAGCTGATGTTTTGTTTCCGCATGAATTATACATTATAGCCATACTTAGGTGAGAATTTTCCATGCAAGATAATGAAGAATATAAGCGCTCTTTAAGCTTAGATGGCGTAGAACAGTTACCGCTATCTCAGTTTGCTGAGGATGCTTATTTAAATTACTCCATGAATGTAATTCGTGACCGAGCTTTACCGTCGGTCACCGACGGGATGAAGCCTGTACAGAGACGTATTGTTTTTGCTATGGCTAAATTAGGAATTAATCCTAAGTCTAAGCATACAAAATCAGCTCGTACAGTGGGTGAGGTTTTAGGTAAATACCATCCTCATGGCGATTCTGCTTGCTATGAGGCTATGGTTTTAATGGCCCAAGACTTTAGTTATCGTTATCCTTTGATCGATGGTCAATCCGCGTAGATTCATCAACATTCTTGCCAATTATCTATTCCGCCGATGCGGAGGAACCTAAGTCTTTCGCGGCTATGCGTTATACGGAATCACGTTTGGCGCCTTATTCTAATGTTTTGCTTGAAGATTTAAATCAAGGCTGTGTGGAATGGGTATCAAATTTTGATGGTACTGTTGATGAACCTAAAGCGTTACCAGCACGTTTACCTAATATTCTTTTAAACGGAACCACGGGTATTGCCGTGGGTATGGCTACTGATATTCCTCCGCATAATTTAAATGAGGTCGCAGAGGCTTGTATTTATCTTTTAGATAATCCAAATGCAAGTATTGCTGATCTTATGACTATGGTTAAGGGACCTGATTATCCTAGTGGATGTCAAATTACTACCTCTCATAATGAACTTTTACGTATGTATGAAAGTGGTAAAGGCATTATCAGACAAAGAGCTGTATATGAGGTAGAAAAAGAAGGTATTGTGATTAAGGCATTACCTTATCAAGTATCAGGCGGCTTAGTTGAAAAGCAGATAGTCGATCTTTTAGCTAAGAAAAAATTAGTACAAATAAGTGATATTGTTAACGCCTCTGATCATGAAAATCCTTGTAAGCTTATAATCGTTCCACGTTCAAAACGCGTAGATGTCCATGAACTTATGGAACAATTATTTGCTTTAACCTCGCTTGAAAATACTTATAGAGTTAACTTAAATATTTTAGGTTTAGATGGTAAGCCTGCGGTAAAAGATTTAAAGACCATTTTAAGTGAGTGGTTAAGCTTTAGATTAAAGACTGTAGCTGCTAAATTGCAACATCGCTTAGATGCGGTTAATGCACGTTTGCATCTTTTAGAAGGATTGTTGACGGTATTTTTAAATCTTGATGATGTTATTGAAATTATTCGTCATCATGATGAACCTAAAGCAGAGTTAATGCGACGTTTTAATTTGACAGAAGTTCAAGCTGAATATGTTTTAGAAACTAAATTAAGACAGTTAGCGCGTTTAGAAGAAATCAAACTAAATGCTGAGAAAGATAAACTTTTAGAAGAAAAAGAAAAACTCTCAACATTGTTAGGTTCAGAAAAGAAATTAAAAAGCTATATTAAACGTGAACTTAAAGAGGATATGAAGCTTTATGGCGATGAGCGTCGTTGCGAACTTAATGCTCACGAGGCTGCACAAGCTTTAAGTGAGGATGAATTATTGCCAGCAACAGCTACGACTGTAGTCTTGTCTAAGATGGGATGGGTTAGAGCTGCTGCTAGTGCTGATATTGACGCTACTAGTTTAACCTACCGTCTAGGAGACAGCTTTTTATCTAAAGCCTCAGGTAAGAGTAATGAAATTGCATCCTTTATTTCTAATAAAGGTCGTCTTTATGCTGTAGATATTCGGGATTTACCTTCGGCACGCAGTCAAGGTGAGCCTTTATCTGCAAAGGTGAAATTTGCTGCAGGAGAGGTGCCTGTACATGTTTTGATTGCCAATAGTAGTGATAAATATCTTTTAGCTACTAATAAGGGCTATGGATTTATTTGTAATGGTAAGGACTTACAAACACGCAATCGTAGTGGTAAAGCTTTAATTACTTTAGATAGCGATGCAGAAGTTTTTACTCCATTTAAGCTTACATCTTATGAGAGTGATTTAGTTGTAGTTGCAAGTAAAGCTGGACGTTTATTGATATATAAGGTCAGCGAATTACCTAATTTGAGTTCAGGTCGTGGTAATAAACTTATCAATATAAATGGTTCTAAACTAGCTGTTGGTGCGGATGGTATTGCCGCTATTACTATAGTTCCAGAAAATAGCTTCTTGATTATTCATTGTGGTAAACGAGTGTTGAATTTAAGTGCAACTGAACTTGCAGATAGAATTAGCTCTCGCAATCGTAGTGGAGATATGTTGCCACGCGGTTTCCAAAAGGTAGATTCTTTAGAGACGGTTAGTAAAGAACCGTCTCCAGTTGATTTTGAATTAGCTTAAAAAGTCAGCCAATAGACACCAAAAATACCTAAGAAGAGGCGATTTAGTGCAAAAATCGCAATCAATACTACCATAAGTGAAATATCAATCATCCCGATAGGCGGGATGATTTTTTGTACTGGGGCTGTAATGATTGAGGTTATTTGACCTACATAAAAACTAAAGCCACGAGTGCTTGGTAACCAAGAACATAAGGCTTGAGCTAAAAGTAGACCTATGATGAGATAACCAAAAGTCTTTATATACATTACTAATGTAAAGATCACTACTTCACGCATGGGGAGTCTATATATAAAGAACAAAGCTATCCACACAAATATAGTGAAAAAGAGTGCACAAATAAAGCCTCCTAAGTGTATAGGTCCTAATTGTAGACCTCGTTTAGGCAATAGTTTTAAAGCAGGTTCTGTAAGCTTGATTACTCCTTGAGTTATCGGATGATAATAGTCTGCATTCGATGACTGCAATAATGAGCGTAGCTGAAAGAGCATGATGATGGCTTGCACGGCTAAAAATAATAAATACACAATAGCTCCCTTTTATTAGTAGAGTTTTTCAAATTCGTAGGTTCTATCTAGACTGGCTTTGATAGTAGCAGTCATCATTTCTTCAAATTTGCCCTGTGTCATCATTTGTAAACCTGCGTAGGTAGTGCCTCCTTTTGAGGTTACAGCCTCGCGAAGACTTTGCAAAGAAATTTCAGGGTTATTTTTTGACATATTAGCAGAACCTAATAAAGTTAGTTCTACCATTTCTCTTACGGCATTAGCATCTAAACCATGACGACAACCTTCAGCGCATAAAGCTTCCATAAAACGGTAAACAAAAGCCGGACCGCAGCCGCAGATAGCGCCAATAACGTTTAAGTTTTGTTCATCTCCCTCAAAACACTTTCCTAGGTTTGCTAATAGTTCACGACATAGTTGGCGCTCTTGATCGTCGACATTATTGCCATAACTAACAGCAATTACTCCTAGGCCTATTTTAGCTGGGTTCGGCAAAGTGATCGGAATCGTGTCCTCGTTTTTTTGTCTAAAC
>URKL01000021.1 GCA_900548485.1 uncultured Succinatimonas sp. | reverse complement strand
AGTGAATTCCGATAGGGATCAGCACTGCGAACCCCCTGAAGCTAGATAGTAATCTAAGCAGCAGAAATCCCCTTGCTAAAGCAAGGCGAGGAAGTCAATTTTGTTATAGAATGTTTAGCATAAAATAAATTAAATAAAGGATTTTAGTAATTATGGCTGATTATATCGTAGCAATTCCTGCTCGCTATGCTTCAACTCGTCTTCCAGGCAAACCTTTAGCTGATTGTGACGGTATGCCGATGATCAAGAGAGTAGCTTTGCAGGCTCTAAATTCTAAAGCTAAGCGCATTATTATCTGTGTTGATGATGAAAGGGTGTCTCAAGCTCTAGAAGGGGTTGATGTTGAGGTATGCATGACCTCTCAAGATTGCAAATGCGGTACAGATCGAATTGCAGAGATGTTACAGAAACTTGATATAGCTCCTGAAACAGTAGTAGTAAATATTCAGGGAGATGAGCCTTTAATTAATCCTGAGCATATTGATAAAGTAGCTAATCTTTTAATTGATAGTGGCGCAGACATGTCCACACTTTGTGCAAAAATTACTGAAATTAAAGATGTTTTTGATCCTAACTGTGTAAAGGTAGTTATGGATTGTAAGGGTACTGCTTTGTATTTTAGCCGTGCACCAATTCCTTATGAGCGTGATAATTTCAAGAATGAAAGCATCTCTAAGTTGCAATATCCTCATTATCATCACATCGGTATCTATGGCTATAAAGCTAAGACTGTCGTCGCTTATAGTTCTATGAGTCAGGCTGAAATAGAAAAATGTGAATCATTAGAGCAGTTAAGACTGTTGAATTTAGGATATAAGATTGCTGTAGGTATTACCGAGCGCCCGCCAGAGACAGGTGTTGATACTGCCGAGGATTTAGTTCGTATCAATGAAATTTTAAAGCGTAATCATTAAGTAAAAATATTAGGCTATTTATAAGTAGTAATTAAATTCTTAGTTAATCATACAATCACAAAAAGCTGATCTCCATAATATGGAGATCAGCTTTTCACATTTTAAATATCAACAATCAAGTATAAATCACCCTTTTTTTTAGGATATGGGATCTATATCAATATATGTTGAAAATTATTTTTTATACTTCAACATATGACGTCAGACGTCAGTTCTGTTGCAGAGGGGTTTATGAAGTTTTTGAAGCTTATAGATGAGTATCTTGAGATGAGTATTTGCGTAGCATTAATTTCAGTTATTGCTATTGTTTTAGGTCTTCAAGTATTCATGCGTTATGTTATGCAAAATTCTTTGTCTTGGTCCGAAGAACTAGCTAGATATTTGTTTATTTGGTTGATTTATATAGGTATTTCTTACGGAGCAAAAATTATGCGCCATATAAAAATAGATGCAAGTCTATATTTATTTCCTAAAAAATGGCGAGCTTACATAGTAATAATTGGGGATTTTTTATTTTTAATATTCTGTTTCATTGTTATTACCTACTCGGCGCTATTAGTAAATAGACAAATTATGTTAAGCCAAACTTCTCCTGCAATTGGGATGCCAATGTGGATCGTATATGCCGCGCCTGGTGTTGGATTTTTTTTAACAGCGATTAGACAGATACAAACAATTATTTATAGATCTAAAAAGATAAAAGAAAACATAAATTACGATCCTTCTGAAGAATTAAATATATAAGGAGAAAAAGGTATGGCTGTCATATTATTATTTGTATCTTTAGCAATTCTCCTTATTTTAAATGTACCTGTAGGAATTTCTTTAGGATTTTCTGCAATGGTAGCTATTGCTTTTGGAAGTTCCTCTCTTACTTTAATTTCATTAACTCAATCATTAGTTACATCCTGTGATTCCTTCCCTATTTTAGCAATTCCTATGTTTATTCTTGCTGGAGATTTGATGAGTGCAGGAGGCGTATCTACAAGAATCCTAAATGTTTGTAATATCTTTTTTGGTAGGGTAACTGGTGGCTTAGCTATTGTTACAGTGCTTGTTTGCATGTTTTTCGCCGCTGTTTCAGGATCGGGGCCGGCTACAGTTGCAGCCGTTGGCACAATGGTTATCCCTACAATGTTAAGACAAGGTTATAGTAAAAGCTTTTGTTTGGCTCTTGTTGCTACAGCTGGCGCTATAGGCGTCATTATTCCGCCTTCTATCCCTATGGTAATTTTTGGCGTTGCTACAGGAACATCTGTAACAGATCTTTTTATGGCTGGTTTTGTCCCAGGTATTCTTATTGGAATTTCATTAATTGTTTATTGTTATTTTCATTGCAAAAAAAATAATATTAGATCTAATGAAAGTTCTCCTTCAAAAAAAGAAGCTTTTAAGGCTATCTATGATGCTAAATGGGCGTTAATAAATCCGATTATCATTTTAGGTGGTATTTATGCAGGCATTTTCACTCCTACAGAGGCGGCCTCTGTAGCGGCTCTTTATGCTTTTGTTTGTGGCTGTTTTTTTCATAAAGAATTAAATTTAAAAAAGCTTTTTAAAGCCATTTCAACATCTTGCTCTACAACTGCTACAACGATGGTTATTTTAGGATGTGCATCAGCTTTTACTAAGATAATCATGGTTGAACAAATACCAGCTCTTATAACGCAAAGTTTTTTAAGTTTAACCACCAACGGTATTATATTAATCATATTAATCAATATATTATTGTTGATAGTTGGCTGTTTTATGGATACAACACCAGCTATTTTAGTTTTAGCTCCAATATTAATGCCTATTGCAAAAGCTATTGGTTTAGATCCAGTACATTTTGGAATAATTATGGTTGTGAACTTGGCTATTGGGTTTACAACTCCTCCTTTAGGCATAAACCTTTTCGTTGCGTCAAGAATATCTAATTCACCTATGGAAGTCATTTTAAAAGGAATAATGCCTTTTATTACCGTAATGATAATAAATTTATTACTGATATCTTTTATACCAGGGATATCTATGACGTTACCAAATTTATAATTTTTAACAAATATCAAGGAGTTATTTATGTTAAGAAATATAAAAAAGAAGACTTTGTGCGTAGCTATTATTGCTACAGGTATATGTGCTTTAAACACTTCTTATGCTGAGGATAAGGTTGTTTTACAGTTTGCTAATGTCGCCAATCAATCAGGAAAAGAAGCTGGCGCGTTATTAAAAAAATTGGTTGTGGAAAAGAGCAATGGCTCATTAGATATTAATTTATATAACGATAATTCTTATGGTGATGATCGTGTTGCAACTGAGTCTGTAATTTTAGGTGAGATTGATATGGTGAATACACCGACCTCTCCTATTGCAAATATGATGCACGATTTATATTTATATGATGCGCCATTTCTTTTTGATGATTCATCAGAAGCTTTTAAATGGTTTGACAGTGAGCTCGGTAAAAAAGTTAATAGTGTTGTAACATCAAAAGGTTTGAAACTTTTAGCTGTATGGCAAAATGGTTTCAGAATGTATACCAATAACAAAGTTCCTGTAAAAGTTCCTGATGATATTAAAAATCAGAAATTAAGAACCATGGAGAATGAGATTCAGCTTGCAATGTGGAAAAATTGGGGAGCAAATCCAACACCGATGGCTTTTACAGAAGTTTTATCAGCTCTTCAGCAAGGAACTATTGATGCTCAAGAAAATCCTCTAGCTTTAATTGATTCTAATCATTTTTATGAAGCTCAAAAATACATATCTCTTACAGGGCATGTATATGGACCTCATTTTGTTATGATAAATCAGGAAAAATTTGATGCTTTATCTGAAAATCAACAAAAAGCTTTACTAGAATCAGTTGAAGAGGCAACTAAATTGCAAAGATCTAGAGCTGTAGAAATTGATAATCAGTTAAAAGATAAATTTAAACAGTTAGGTAATGAGGTGGTTGAAATAAGTCCTGCTGAAAAAGAAATTTGGAGAAAACAAGCAATTGATGGCAAGGTTTATGATTTAGTTAAAAACAAGATGGATAATCCTGAAGTTTTAGATAAAGTTTTACAAAAACAATATTAAGAATATAGGTATCAGAAAATATTTCTGATACCTTGATTTATGAGATTTTATTATGGATAAAATTAAAATTGGCATTATTGGATGCGGTAAAGTAGCGCACTTTCATGCTAAAGCTATAAATAATTTAAATAATTGTGTTTTAGTCGCAGCCTGTAATCATACAGAAGCTAAGCTTAAAAGCTTTTGTGAGGCATACGATATTCACGGATATTTAGATTGCGAGGAGATGATTGAAAAAGAACAGCTTGATGTTGTAACCATTTGTACTCCTCATCCAACCCATGCAGAAATTGCTATTAAGTGCGCAAATCGTCATTGTCATATTTTAGTTGAAAAGCCTTTAGCGGTTAATTTAGAAGAAGCCGATGCTATGATCAAAGCGGCTCGAGAAAATAGAGTTTTATTAGGAACCTTAGTACAAAGACGCAATTATTTGCCATGTCTACGTATTAAAAAAGCTATTGATGCTAATAAATTAGGGGTTCCTATTTTAGCTCAAGTGACCATGTTAGGATGGAGATCTGAGGATTATTACAATAGTGATCCTTGGCGTGGCTCAATTGCTGGAGAGGGGGGAGGAGTTTTAGTTTCACAAGCTTCACACCAAATTGACCTCTTAAATTGGTATATGGGCGAGATTGATTCTATTTATGGTTTGGCAGCTAATTTTAATCATCCTTATATCGAAGTTGAAGATAGTGCTGTTGCGGTAATTAAGTACAAATCAGGAGCTTTAGCTACTGTTCTTGTAAGCAATAGTCAAAACCCAGCTCTTTACGGCAAGGTCCATGTCTTTGGTAGTAATGGCTCCTCAGTTGGAGTTCAAACTGATGGTGGTCAGATGTTTATTGCTGGAATGTCTGAAATTGAAGAGCCTCCTGTTACTGATATGTGGAATGTACCTGATGATAGTGTTTCATTAGGAGCCTTAGTTAGTGCTGATAAAGAGTTTTTTAATAGCGTTGATAAGATGATCTATTTCCATCAATTACATATTGAAAACTTTGTGAATGCTATTTTAGGTAAAGATAAGCTTTTAGCCGATGGCGAGGCTGGACGCGCTACAGTTGAGGTATGTGAAGCTATTTATGCCATATCAAAGAATCCTAATATGATTTGGAAAAGTAGTGAACATCGCGCTTAATTAGTATTGAGATCAAATCTTGGAGAAAAATATGACTCTTTATTGTTATAACGAAGCTTGCACTAAAGATTTTTTGAATTTGGAGCAGGATATTGTCTTAGCTAAAAATTCAGGATTTGATCTCATTGAAATACGTTTTGATTGTCTTTTAGAGTATTTAAAGCATCATAGTTTACAAGATCTTAAAGATCTTTTAGAAAAGACCAATATAAAGCCACATGCTTTAAATGCTCTTTATATTTATCCTGAGTTTTTATCTTCAGGTAATGATGAAAATAAGGATAAGGAGATATATAAAACACTAGATCTAATTGTCTCTTTGCATCAACAATTAGGTATAGATAAATGTATTGTTGTGGCGCCTCTTCTTGAAGATGAGTCTTTATGTTCCAAATATGAGCGCGCTGAAACTAAACAAAATTGTGTAAGAATTTTAAATTTTTTATCTCAGCATTATCCATATATAAACTGGATTTTTGAGCCAGTAGGACTTTCACGGAGTTTAGTGCGTGATGCTAGTTTTGCTTATGAGATTATTTTAGATGTTAAAGCATTAAATGTAGGATTAGTTCTTGATTCTTATAATCTTTATCTAAAAGATAGAAAATCTAATTATGATTTTAAACATATAGATGTAAATAAAATTATGGCCATTCATCTTATGAATGGAATTAAAGTGAGTGTTAGTGAAAAAATCTTAGATCAAAGATATAGAGTTTTTTGTGATGAGGGTGATGCTATTGATATAGCAAGCTTTTTAAGAGCGCTTGATGATATTAACTATAAAGGAATGGTGTCAACAGAGATTTTTAATAGCTCATATTGCAAAATGTATTCACAAAAAGAAATTATTCAAAAAGCATTTAATAGTCTTTTTAATGCTTTACAAGACTGTGATAGAATTTTAGGAACGAACAATAACACAATATAAAATATATTATGCCTACTTTTACACAGAATAACCTTGAAAATTTGATTCAAAATTGTATGAATACCTCTTTGAGTGTATATAAACTTAAATCCAAGGTTGATCTAATAGCTGAAACTATCATAAAAATGATTCAGGAAGGGTATTTAAAAAAAGAAGAGTCTCTTCCTCCTGAGATGGAATTAGCTAAACTTTTAGGAGTAGGTAGAAGTTCGATTCGCGAAGCTGTAAAACTTTTAGTAAGTCAAAATATTTTAGAAATTAAAAGAGGTTTAGGAACTTTTGTTGCCAAAAATCCTGGTGTGTTGCCAGATCCTTTTGGGTTTCGTTTTTACAAAGACAAACTTCAATTAGGATATGATTTATGCGAAATAAGATTGCTTATAGAGCCAAAATTAGCAGAAAAAGCGGCTGAAATCGCGACAAAAGAGCAAGTGGAAAAAATATGTGAAGCTCATGAAGAAATTAAGAGACTTGTAAATATAGGAAAAAATCATTCTTCTGTAGATATTTCTTTTCACTCTAGTATAGCTACATGTTTTCCGAATTGTGTTTTGCCATCAATTATGGATATTATTTATGCTTCTATTGATTATGTTATTAATCTTAATGATAGAACTTTATGTAAAGAGGCTATTGATACTCATGAAATGATTGTGCAAGCTATCTTAAATAAGGATGGAAAAGCTGCTAGTGAAGCTATGAAATTACATATTGCCCAAATTCAAAATGATATTAAATTAAGACAAAAAGCACAAAATAGTTAAATAAGAAGAAATTAAGTATTTATTAAAAAAATTTCTAGCTAAAAAAATACATTTGCACCTTGATGATATTAGTATCATAATAATTATGCTTGTCGGAGTGCCTTATGGCTGAGATTGCATTTGCAAAATCCGTAAACCTGATTGGGATAATCCCCGCGTAGGAAACAACAGCCCTTCGGCATGCACCAGATATAACAACATTGAGGACATGCCAATGCAAAATAAAAAATCCCCCCAGAAATTTTGCGTAAATAAAAGCCGCATCTATATAAATGGTTCTTCTGATGATATCCAAGTTCCTTTTGATAAGGTTGAGTTATCTAACGGTGAATCAATTTTGATGTATACCGTTGAAGGTAATACAGATAATGTACGTGCTATGCCTAAATTGCGTGAGAATTGGCAAGCAAAGAGTCCTTGTGGCGATAAATTTAAGGTTAAAAAGACCCAATTAGATTGTGCTCGTGAGGGTATTGTTACCAAAGAGATGGAATATGTTGCTATCCGTGAATCCTATAAGCACGGAGACAATATGGCCTTTACCCCTGACGATGTTAAAAATGCCTTAGCTCGTGGTGTTGCGGTTATTCCGGCTAATATTAACCATCCTGAAGTTGAGCCGATGATTATCGGTAAAGATTTTTCTGTTAAGGTTAATGCTAATATTGGCGCTTCATCTTTATCATCAAATTTTGATGAAGAAATTTCTAAATTGCGTTTATCTTTAAAACACGGTGCAGATACAGTTATGGATCTTTCCACCGGTATTAAGGATTTAACCTCTTTACGTGAAGCCATTTTAAGAGCATCTCCGGTACCTATTGGAACTGTACCGATTTATGAGGCTTTAGATAGAGCACATGGTGATATTAATCTTTTAACCTGGGATCTATTTAAGCAAACAGTGATTGATCAGGCCAGACAGGGTGTTGATTATTTCACTATTCATGCAGGTTTAATCTCCTCTTTATTACCGCACGCAGCAGCACGTATGCTTGGTATCGTGTCTCGTGGCGGCTCAATTATGGCTAATTGTATGGTGCGTCGTGACGAGGAGAACATGGCGTATACTCACTTTGATGAGCTGTTGGAAATTTGTCATGACTATGATGTAGCCTTATCTTTAGGTGATGGTTTACGTCCTGGTTGTATTGCTGATGCTTGTGATAAGGCTCAATATGGTGAGTTAATGGCCATCGGTAAATTAGCCTCACGTTGCTATGAAGCTGGTGTACAGTGCTTTATTGAGGGGCCTGGACATGTACCTTTAAATCGTGTTGAAGAAAATCAGCGCTTAGAAGAAAAATTCTGTCACAATGCTCCTTTCTATACTTTAGGACCTTTAGTTACCGATATAGCTCCAGGATATGATCATATTACTTCTGCTATTGGTGGTTGTAATATCGCCACTTATGGTACAGCAATGTTGTGTTATGTCACCCCTTCTGAGCACTTGGCCTTACCAACTCCAGAAGATGTGAAGACTGGTCTTATAACTTATAAATTAGCCGCACATGCTGCTGATATTGCTAAAGGCTTGCCTGGTGCAACCTTAAGAGATGATGCTATGGCTCGTGCTCGTGCTGAGTTTAGATGGCACGATCAATTCGCCTTATCTTTAGACCCTGAGCATGCCTATGAGGTTTGGAAATCACAGATGCCAGATGAGTGTGAAACTCGTGGTCATCAGCCTGCCTATTGTTCCATGTGTGGTCCGCGCTTTTGTCCGATCCGCTTAAACCGTTTTTTACAGGAAAAATACAATGTTAAAAAATAGTTTAAGACCTTATGTTTTGCTAATTGCAGGTGTAGATTCAGGTGGTGGAGCTGGTATCACTGCAGATTGTTTAACTGTTTTTGATACAGGCTCTTGGCCTTTACCTTGTGTGAGCGCTTTAACTGCACAATCACTTTTACAAGTTGCAAGTGTTGAAGCGGTTAATGAGGAAATCTTTAAAAAGACTATGGATACTGCGATCTCAGATTGGGATCGTCCATCTGCAATTAAAATTGGTGTGATTACCTCGCAAAAGATCCTCTCTTTATTACTTGATTATTTAGAGGGACCTTTACAAGGAATTCCTGTGGTATGGGATCCGGTTTTATGCGCAACTGCAGGTGGTATGGATAGTGCTGATCTGCATAAAGATTTAGAGCGTATTTTAAAAGTAAGTACGGTTTTTACCCCTAATTTGCCTGAGGCTTTAGCGTTAACTCAGTCATCAAGTGAAGATTCAATCTATTCTGTAGCTTCAAAGCTTAAGGATAAAGGCGCCGTAGCAGTAATTGTTAAAGGTGGACACAATGATAAAGCTACATATGCTGTAGATACCTTAATTACACCTACTTTAAAGACTACTTTAACGCATAAAAAAGTTTTGGGTAATGGTGTTCATGGTGGAGGTTGCGCTTTATCGTCAGCTATTGCTTCATTTTTAGCTCAACGTTTTGCGATTGAAGATGCTATAGTTTTAGCCTCAGCTTATGTCTATCGTGGCATTAAGGCTCCAGCTTTAGATACTAATACTGTAAGACCTCCTTGTGGTCATCATGGTATTGATTTTACTTTAGCGGATATGCCTGAAGTCGCTGAGGAAGGTTTTCCTCAAGAAGGAGGACCTTTTGCGCCATGTCCGATGAAATTAGGTCTATATCCTGTAGTTGATAGTCCTGAGTGGATCGAAAGACTCTTAAAACTTGGAGTTAAGACTATACAGCTACGAATTAAAGATAAAGAAGATCCTAAGCTTTATGACAAGATTGTTAAAGCTGTGGCGCTTGCCTCTGAGTATAAAGCTCGTCTTTTCATTGATGATCATTATGAATTAGCTATTAAAGCTAAAGCTTATGGTGTGCATTTAGGCATGGAAGATCTGCGTGAAGCTGATATTTGCAAGATTAAAGAGGCCGGTTTGCGCTTAGGAGTTTCCACCCATGGCGCCTATGAGCTTTTAAAAGCTTTGCAATTGAAACCATCCTATATAGCATTAGGCCATATTTTCCCCACTCAAAGTAAACAGATGCCTTCTAAACCTCAAGGAGTTAATAAGCTTGCATTAGAACAGCGTCTTGTAAACGATCTTATGCCTACTGTCGCAATTGGGGGTATCAAGCTTTATAACGTTCAAGATGTTTTAGCTACAGGTGTAGGTTCAGTTGCGCTAATTACAGGTATTACAAAAGCCTCAGATCCTGATGCTGAATGCAAGGTCTGGCTTGATATATGCGGAAGCGGGGATGAGGAAGATGCACATTAGTATAAATGACGAATTAAAAGAAACAAACTCCACCACTCTTTTAGAGCTCATTGAATCATTAGCTTTACCATCACAAGGGGTAGCAGTAGCTTTTGACGGTGAGATTGTCCCTAAAAATAACTGGGAGCAATTTGAGCTTAAAGAAGGAATGGCGCTTGATATTTACAATATGGTTGCAGGAGGTTAATCCATGTCAGATAAGTTAATTTTAGCAGGAAAGGAATTTGATAGTCGCCTTATTATCGGTACTGGTAAATATGCCTCAGGTGAGGCTTTACACGCATCAGCTGTAGCATCAGGAGCACAAATTGCTACTATGGCTGTTAAGCGTATTGACATGCGTACTCATAAAGATGAGATTATCAAGCCCTTATTAGATTTAGGTATTACCTTAATGCCTAATACTTCAGGGGCTAAAAATGCCAAAGAGGCAATCTTTGCTGCGAATTTAGCTAAAGAGGCTTTAGGCACAGATTGGGTCAAGGTTGAGATTCATCCGGATGTAAAGTATCTATTACCAGATCCAATTGAAACCTTCAAAGCTTGTGAAGAACTTATTAAGCAAGGATTTAAAGTTTTCCCTTATATTCAAGCTGATCCAGTTTTAGCTCGTAAACTTGAAGATTTAGGTGTAAGTGCAGTTATGCCTTTAGGCGCACCAATTGGTTCTGCTCGAGGTATCGAAACTGCACAGATGATCAAGATCATCATTGAGCAATGCCATGTTCCTGTAATTGTTGATGCAGGTATTGGTGCTCCTTCTGAGGCAAGTTTAGCCTTTGAATTAGGTGCAGATGCAGTTATGGTCAATACAGCTATTGCAGCTGCCGGTGATTGTATTGCTATGTCTGAGGCTTTTGCCTGTGCTTGTAAAGCAGGACGTATGGCTTATAGAGCAGGTTTAGCTGGTAGAACGGAAACTGCAAGAGCCACTTCTCCTATGGAAGCCTTCTTAAAGGAGGCTATGAAATGAGTTTTTTTGATGAAATCTCAAAGATTGATGTCGACAAGTTTGCATCTTTAGTTGATAGCAGAACTGATGCCGATGTAGAGCGCGCTATTGCTAAAGAAGGACGTCATACTATTGAAGATTTTGCGGCATTAATCTCTGAAAATGCTCGTAAGCATTATTTAGATGTAATGGTAAAAAAATCTATGCAATTGACCCGTAAGCGTTTTGGTCGTTGCATTAATATGTATTTGCCTTTATATCTGTCAAATTTATGCTCTAACAAATGCACTTATTGTGGATTTTCTGTCTTAAATAAGTTCAAACGTGTAGTTTTAACTTTAGACGAGGTTGAAGAGGAATTACAGGCGATGAATGAGATGGGATATTACAATATCCTGTTAGTCTCAGGTGAAAATGAGCATCGCTGTGGTATGCCTTATTTTAGAGAGGTCTTACCTTTAACTCGCAAGCACGCCACTTATCTGCAGATGGAAGTTCAGCCTATGTCCACTGAGGATTATGCAGAACTTAAGACTTTAGGTTTAGATAGTGTTTCTGTTTATCAGGAAACCTATCATCCTGATACTTATAAGGCCTGTCACTTAGGTGGTAAAAAAGCTGATATGCGTTGGAGAATGGAAACTCCTGATCGCTTAGGTCAAGCTAAAATTGACAAAATCGGTATGGGAGCTCTTTTAGGTCTTTATAACTGGAAGGTCGATCTTTGTGCGGTAGCTATGCATGTTTTATACATGCGCGAGCATTATTGGCAGAGCAATTTAAGTATTTCCTTCCCGCGCATTAGACCGTCAGCAGGTGGTTTCCAACCGCATTCACCGGTATCAGATGCTAAGCTTTTACAGATTATTTGTGCTTGGCGTATTTTTGATAACGAGTTAGATTTAACTATTTCAACTCGTGAGAGTGCTTCTTTCCGTGATCTTTTATTACCTGTGGGTATTACTGCTTTTTCAGCAGGGTCTTCTACTGAACCTGGTGGTTATGCGCATAAAGGTAAGTATTTAGAACAATGGACTGTAAATGATGACAGATCTGTAGATGAGGTCGTAGCAGTTATGGAACAACATGGCTTTGAAGCTGTATTCCAAAATGCCTCTACCACTTACTTTAAAAATGTCAGTGCTTAAATATTAGTATCGATAAGCCTTCAAGTGGATCGCTTGGAGGCTGTTAATTTTTTAATATTTTTCTTTTCCCCTGAATATAGATAAGGCATTTTTGCCATGATCTAAACGTTTGTAACTTTAATTTCTATATACAACGTTCTATTTGATAGCTACTTTGATATTCGTTAAAATAGATTTAAATTCTTCATGTAAAATTAGGTTCTAGCGCTGGATTTCTATGAAAAAATTACTTATTTTAGGAACACTTATTGCTTTAAGTGTGGGTAGTGCTTATGCCTCTGTACGCATTGATGTCAAAAATGAGTCTAGTGAAGATTGCTCTTTAGCGATTAATGCCAGAACAGATAAAACTAAATGGTTAACTGAAGGTTGGTATGTCTTTGCCTCAGGAGAGGAAGCTCCGATCATTTTAGATAGTATTAACGATATACATAACGTATATATCTATAATGATTGTACTAAGGACAATATCCCCGCAGGAGCTGAGACTAAAAAAGTCTGGGTTAATACCAATTTAAAATTTAGAGATGAAGTTCCTCGCGAAAATCAACAGGGATATGAAGAGGTTACCTTTGTAAGGTTGACAACAGGAAAATATACCATCTCGGCAAATTAAAAAATGTAAGCTTTTGGAGCAAGCATTATCTCCTCAAAAAAGCTGTGTTAGTATTTACAGACTTTTTTGAGGAGTTTTTTTTGTGACTATTGATATCTATACCT
>URKL01000020.1 GCA_900548485.1 uncultured Succinatimonas sp. | reverse complement strand
GCTCTCAAGTAATCGAAACATTTCACGCATAAGATGGCTTCCTATGCCTTTACTCTGACGACCAACAAAGTTTCGGTTAGAGGTAGAAGCTACGCGCATTCCAACAGGTGCTTTATCGTCATTCATAGCTAAGCACATAGAGCATCCCGGCATACGCCATTCAAAACCAGCTTCAATAAAGATTTTATCTAAACCTTCACGTTCGGCTTGATGTTTTACCCACATTGAACCAGGAACTGCTAAAGCTAATTTGATATTAGAAGAGATTTTATGTCCTTTTAAAACCTCAGCCGCAGCTCTAAAGTCTTCAATACGGCCGTTAGTGCAGGATCCGATAAACACATAATCAACCGGAGTTCCGATAAGCTTCTGCTGGGGTTTTAAGTCAATATAGGCTAATGCATCAGCACAGGACTTAGCGGTAACAGGATCAGCATAATCTTCAGGGGCAGGCACACTTGCTGTTATAGGTGCACCTTGTCCTGGGTTAGTCCCCCAAGTAATATGTGGCTCTAATTTATCAGCTTCAATGGTAACAACTTTATCAAATACAGCATCATCATCTGATTTTAAAGTACGCCAGTATTCACAAGCTTTATCAAAAGCATCACCCTTAGGAGCGAACATACGACCACGTAGATATTCAAATGTGGTTTCGTCCGGAGCAATCATACCAGCTGTGGCACCAAATTCGATAGCCATATTGGACAGAGTCATACGACCTTCCATAGATAAAGCTCGTACGGCTTCACCAGCAAACTCTACGGCATAACCTGTACCACCTGCAGTAGTGAGTTTAGCGATGATAGCTAAGATTAAATCTTTAGCGTAACAGCCTTTTGGTAATTTACCGGTACACTCAATTTTCATGGTCTTAAAACGTCCCTGTTTTAAGGTTTGAGTGGCCATTACATGCTCAACTTCAGAGGTTCCAATACCAAAGGCTAAGGCACCAAAGGCACCGTGTGTAGCTGTATGAGAGTCACCACAGACTAAGGTAGTACCAGGTAAGGTAAAGCCGGTTTGTGGGCCAACAATATGAACGATACCTTGGTTTTCATCGCCAAAACCAAAGAATTTGATGCCAAATTTTTGAGTATTGGCCATCAAAGCCTTGATTTGCTCTTGTGCCATAGGAGAGCAAGCTTCAATAGTTTGTTCTTTGGTAGAGATATCATGATCCATAGTGGCCAAATGCAGATCTGGACGACGAACCTTGCGGCCGGCAACTTCCAAACCAGAAAAAGCTTGAGGAGAGGTTACCTCATGAACTAATTGTCTATCAATATAAAGTGTTGGCAATTCGCCTTCTTGGGTATATACAACGTGACTGTCGTAAACCTTTTGATATAAAGTCTTTCCCATTTTTAATCCTGTTTAATGCAGTGTGCTTTTTAGTTAAATCTCAGATGCAATCTTGTCGCCCATCTCAGAGGTACTCAAAGGCTGACGCGGAGATGAACCACTTTCGATGAGATCGGAGGTCATATAACCTTCTTTTAAGACACGAGCTACAGTATCTTCAATGCACTTAGCAGCCTCGTATTCCTTTAATGAATAGCGTAACATTAAAGCTGCAGAGAGAATTTGAGCTAAAGGATTAGCTATATTTTTACCAGCAATATCAGGAGCACTACCACCTGCAGGCTCATATAAACCGAAACCACCTTCGCCTAATGAAGCTGAAGGTAACATACCCATAGAACCTGTGATCATGGCACATTCATCAGAAAGAATATCACCAAACATATTAGAGCATAAGAGTACGTCAAACTGAGACGGGTTTTTAATTAACTGCATGGTAGCGTTGTCAATATAGATATGGTTGAGTTCAACCTCAGGATATTGCTTAGATACCTCAGTTACAACCTCACGCCAGAGCACAGAACTTGCTAAAACATTAGATTTGTCTACAGAAGTGACCTTTTTGCGACGTAACATAGCAGCTTCAAAAGCGATTTTAGCGATACGTTCAATTTCATAGCGATGATAAATTTCGGTATCAAAAGCTTTTTCTTCAGGACCAGTACCCTCACGGCCCTTAGGCTTACCAAAATAGATGCCACCTGTAAGTTCACGTACACATAACATATCAAAACCGCGCATAGAAATATCAGCGCGTAAAGGTGACAATGAACCTAAACCCTGATAAATACGAGAGGGGCGGAAGTTGCAGTACAAACCAAATTGTTTACGTAAAGGTAATAAAGCACCGCTTTCAGGTCTTTGTGCTGTAGGGAGATGATCCCATTTAGGACCACCTACAGAACCAAATAAAATTGCATCAGCTTGTTTGCAAGCTTCCATAGTTTCATCAGGTAAAGGACAACCTTTTGCATCAATAGCGCAACCACCGACTAAAGCCTTGGTGTACTCTAAGGTAAAACCAAATTTTTGTTGAACTTTATCTAAAATCTTTAAGGCCTCATTCATGACCTCAGGGCCAATGCCGTCACCTGCAAGCACTGCAATTTTATAATTTTTGGCCATGATTATTTATTCTCCTGTTCTTCTTTCTTTTCTTCTTCGATAAGTTGAGCTCTGTAAATACTGTTACAAGCTGAAATTAAAGCAAATGCTGAGGCCTCAATAACGTCAGTTGAGAGACCCTTACCATGATAATGGCGTCCTTTATAGATAACATCTACGTCAACTTGGCCTTGGGCATTCATACCTGAACCTTTGGCAGAAATTGTGAAGTTATCCAATTCTAATTTAATACCAGTAAGACGGGTAATGCAGTTAAATACGGCATCTACAGGACCATTACCAGTACCAGATTCAGTACGAGTACGTTTGCCGATCTTAAGTCTTACTGAGGCTGTTGGAATAATATGTTTGTCACCTGACATAACACTCAAATTATCTAAGACAAATTGGCTAGCTTCTTCTTGTTCGTGAGAGAGGAAGAGTAATGCTTCAAGATCATAATCAAAAACTTGGCCTTTCTTATCAGCAAGTTTTAAGAAACGAGCATAGATATCATCAAGATTGTAGGATTTCTCGCTATAGCCTAATTTCTCTAAGACAGCCTTAATCATATGACGGCCAGATCTTGCAGTCATATGCATATTGTTTTCCTTAAAGCCGACGCTTTGCGGAGTTAAAATCTCATAGGTGCTCTTATTTTTTAAGACACCATCTTGATGGATACCTGAGCTGTGAGCAAAAGCGTTAGAACCAACAATAGCTTTATGAGATGGAACTGGCTCATTTGTAATACCAGCTACAACCTGACTTGCGCGGGCAATATTCTCTGCCTTAATATCAGTGTAGGCGCCATTCATATATTGTTGACGAAGCTTCATTGCCATAACACATTCTTCTAATGAAGTGTTACCAGCTCTCTCACCTAAACCATTTACGGTACATTCGATCTGACGAGCACCTTCCATTACAGCGGTTAAGCTGTTAGCTGTAGCCATACCTAAGTCATTATGGCAGTGTACAGAGATAATGGCCTTATCAATATTAGGTACACGGTTGAATAAGGTTTTGATAATATTTCCAAATTCATAAGGTAATGTATAGCCTACGGTATCAGGAATATTAACGGTAGTAGCTCCTGCTTTAATTGCATTTTCAACCATACGGCAGAGATGGTCTATAGGAGTACGGCCAGCGTCTTCACAGGAAAACTCTACATCATCGGTATAATTGCGAGCTCTTTTAACAGCATGTACTGCCATGTCTACGATATCGTCAAAGGACTTTCTAAGTTTTGACTCGGCATGAATATCAGAGGTTGCAATAAAAGTATGGATGCGATAGTGATCTACACCTTTTAAAGCCTCATAACAGGCATCAATATCTTTATCAAGTGCACGTGAAAGACCGCAACAAGTAGCTCTCTTTAAGGCATGAGCGATATCTCTAACACTTTCAAGATCGCCAGGAGAGGAAATTGGAAAACCAGCTTCGATAACATCAACGCCTAATTGCTCTAAGGTCAAAGCAATTTGCATTTTTTGTTTGGCTGTCAGGGATTGTTGTAAAGCCTGTTCACCGTCACGGAGGGTGGTATCAAAAATTATGACCTTGTTATTATCTGGCATAAGTTATTCACCTTTGATTACGCCGCAATAAAACTTGCGTATAAACTATAAATTCAATGATTATTGACAATAATATTCCTCTGTTTTTGCAAATCAAGCACTTTTTACAAAATTAAAGAAATAAAAACATTAACATGTTGAATATACAAAAAATTATTTTTCAAAAACAATGTATTTTGTAATTAAAATGGTGCACTATTTTTTTACAAACTACTATAGTTTTGCAAAAAAATAAAATAAGAAAAATATGTGATCTAAATACAAATTTTTGAATAAAAAAGATCTTAGGTGAAAATCTATGTTAGAGGTCGACATATTTTTCATGCTTAAGAGCTTGAGATTTTTTAAAAAATATCAGACAGAGATAGATCTTAAAATATTTGTGGATAGATTTTTGTCACGTAAGATTAGGAATTTTGCTTTTGTCTGATTTACATTAGTAATTGGTAAGGTATTCTTTTATATTGAAAAAAAAGTAAATTTAATATAAATATAGCTAAAATGAAAAAATTAATGGGATCTTTCTCACGTTTTAGGTATAATAAACCATCTTTTTTG
Organism: uncultured Succinatimonas sp.; assembly: GCA_900548485.1. GTDB lineage: Bacteria > Pseudomonadota > Gammaproteobacteria > Enterobacterales > Succinivibrionaceae > Succinivibrio. The sequence goes on along the minus strand of URKL01000020.1, from coordinate 8,534 downwards.
AGGCCGGCAGGCTGTGGATCGCGGGTTTTCGATCCCTGTAGGTGGTATTTCGAGTTTCTCCTCTATTTTCCCTCAGACCTTTGTAAAGTATTTTAAAGGTACATTTGCCCAAGGGCCTCCGTCATTTTGTGGAGTCTTTTTTACATGTCCGATCAGGATTTAAATTTACAAAATTCAATCTCCGAACAGGAGCAGTTAGAAAATAATGAAGTTAAGGCTCAACCTAAAGCTTCTGAGAGTGAGATTACTGTTACCACTGGTGGTGCTGAAAGCCTTTTTATGGCAAATGCCGATGAGGAAGATGATTTAGCTGTTTTTGATGATTTACCTTTATCTGAAGAGGTTTTAAAGGCTGTTAAATCTTTAGGTTTTGAAGCTCCGACCCCGATTCAAGAGCGCGCAATTCCAGTTATTATGGAAGGCCATGATATTTTAGGTCAGGCTCAAACCGGTACTGGTAAGACTGCTGCTTTTAGCTTACCACTTTTATCAAAAATCGACAGTTCTAAGGGCTATATTCAGGCCTTAATTTTAGAGCCTACTCGCGAGTTAGCCATTCAGGTTGCTGAGGCTTGCCAAAGCTTTGCTAAATATATTGAAGATTTCCGTGTAGCACCTATCTATGGTGGAGCTTCTTATGAAAATCAGATCAGAAGTTTACGTCATGGTGCTTCTGTTGTTGTTGCTACTCCAGGTCGTTTAATTGACTTATTAGAACGCGGTAAGATTGATTTAAACCAGGTTTCTTTCATTGTTATTGATGAAGCTGATGAGATGTTACGCATGGGCTTTATTGATGATGTTGATTGGATTTTAAGCAATACCCCTGAAGAGCGTCAAACTGCCTTATTCTCAGCTACCATGCCTGAGGCTATTGCACGTATTGCTAAAAATCACTTACAAAATCCGGTTGATGTTCGTATTGAGTCTAAGACTACTACTGCAACTACTGTTCATCAACGTTATTGGATTGCCTCTGGTGTGCACAAGATTGATGCTATGACCAGAATTTTAGAGGTTGAGGATTATGATGCAGTTTTAGTTTTCGTTAGAACTAAGACAGATGCTGAGGATGTAGCTAACCGTCTTATGGGTAGAGGTTTAGCTTGTGCCGCTTTACATGGTGATATCCCGCAACGTCAGCGTGAAAAGATTATTGATCGCTTAAAGAATAAGCAATTAGATATTATTATTGCTACTGATGTTGCAGCTCGTGGTTTAGATGTTGATCGTATTACTCATGTCTTTAACTATGACATTCCTTATGATGCAGAATCATATGTACATCGTATTGGTCGTACTGGTAGAGCAGGTCGCACTGGTGAGGCCATTTTATTTGTATCTCCTCGTGAGAGAAGAGCCTTACGTCAGATTGAGCGTGTAACTCATCAGCAAATTGAGCCGATGAGCATGCCAACTATTGCTGATGTTAATCGTGTAAGATTAGAGAATTTCCGCAATCAGATCATGGAGACCATTGCTGAAGGTGGTTTAGAGCAGTTTGAGGAAGTTATTTCTGAGATTTTAACTGATGACTCTATTGAGCCTGAGTTATTAGCTGCTGCTTTAGCTAAGATGGCACAGCGTGATGGTACTTTACTTTTAGATGAAAGTAAGCCTGAGCCACGTACTCGTAGCTTTGATGATGATCGCGAGCGTCGTCCGCGTGAAGATCGTTCTCGTGATGACCGTCAGCGTCGTGTCCCGTCAGCTCAACCGCAACCTTTACGCGATTTCCCGGATATGCAGATGACTCGTTTCCGTTTAGCTGTAGGTCGTCGTGATGGTGCAAAGCCAGGTCAAATCGTTGGTGCTATTGCTAACGAGGGTAACTTAGAGAGTAAGTATATCGGTGAGATTGCCATTTTTGATACTTTCACCACTGTAGATTTACCTGCAGGTATGCCTGAAGAGACCATGCGCATTTTAGCTGCCGCTCGTGTTTGTGGTCGTCCTTTAGATTTACGTGAGTATACTGCTGAGCCGCCGCGTTCTCACCGTCAAGATCGTGGTAACTTTAGAGGTGAACGTAATTTCAATAATCGCGATTTTGATCGTTCAGGCAATCGTAGCGGTCGTGATTTCCATGGTTTCCAGGGAGATGATCGTGGTAATCGTCGTGATGATCGTCGAGGCAATCGTCGTTTTGAGCGCCCGTCATTTAGTTTTAATGATCGTCGCGAGCGTTCTTCTCGTTTTGATCGCAATAATAATAGAGGCAACTTCTCAGGTGGCCGTCGCGAAGGCTTTTAATAATATTTAGCTTATTTAAAAATTAAACAAAACCCATTATCTGACTGATAATGGGTTTTTTAGTTATTAAACTTTATTATTTTTAATAAGTTAGTTTAGATTTTCATTTCCAGGTAAGGTTTTGGGATGTTCAGAGGTAAAATTTTGTTCACAGAATTTTGCAAAGCAATACATACAGATCAAACCTATAAAAGTAATAATACTGCCAAATAAAGGAATGAAATGTAGATCTAAAGCAAAGATAAATGCTAAACCTCCTACAAAAGCACCTAAAGCATTACCTAAATTAAAAGCTGCTTGAATACATGAAGCTCCCAAAAGTTGACCGCCAGATGAAACTCTTAAAATTAGCATTTGTAATGGAGCTGAGGTTGCAAAGAGTACACCGCCTGAGAGACAGACTAAAGGGATAGCTGCATATTTGAATTCACCTAAGATGCTGATGCAAATTAGGATGAAGGTAGAAAAGATAATCCATACTGTAGAGACTTTACCAGGAGCGAACTTATCGCAGAGCTTTCCTGAGAGTAAATTAAATAAAACCATACAGATACCCATTGCGACCATGATGATTGAAACCATTGGCAAAGGAATATTGGAGAGCTTAGTTAAAATAGGGCTTAAATAGGAGAGTAAGCAGAATATACCGCCATTACTAAACATAGTGGCCCCTAGAATTAACCAAGGAGCTTTATTCTTTAAAAATACAAACTGTCCTTTAAAGCCGGTATCGGCGATCTTACCTGTATCTTTTACAAAAACAGCTACAGAAAATAAAACGATAATTCCCCAAAGAGTAACCAAATAGAAAATTGAACGCCATGAGAGAGTATCGGCCATTGCCGTACCTAAAGGAACACCAAATACATTAGCTACAGTCATGCCTGCTGCCATAATTGCGATAGCTGAAGTACCTTTGCCTGCAGTTGCAAGACGGGAGGCTATAATTGAACCTACGCCAAAGTAACAACCATGAGGTAGGCCTGAGATAAAACGATATAAAAGTAACATATTAAAATCGTTAGCAAATGCAGTTAAAGCATTACCAAGAATATGTACGATTATCAAACATAAAATAATATGTTTGAGCTTAAAGCGTCTTAAAAAAAGTAAGGAAAAAGCACCAAAGGCAACACCTGAGGCATAAAAAGAGATAATATGGCCTGCTGTATCTAAACTTACAGAAAAATCATTAGCAATATAGGGTAAAAGCCCCATAGCCACGAATTCTGCAATACCTAAACTTAATGTACCAAAGGCTAAGGCAATTAATCCTCTAATCAGCATAGAATGTCCTTTTAATAAAAAGAAATTTTTAATTGAGATCTAATTGCCGCATATAATAAAAAAACTGTGATAAAAATCACTAAAAATTTAATAAAATAGACAGATTGCACTGCCTATGTGCATTAAGTTCGTTGATGTCAATCTTAATGAAAAATTAGTTTGATAATCCCAAAAGATGGAGAGGGATCTTTGGGGCAGGGTTAATACAACGAGTTATTTTCAATGGGCATAAAAAAACTGCACTTAAAGTGCAGTTTTTTAGATTTAAGCTATGCGTTGTAATTTTGCCATATAGAAACCATCAGTTCCTGAGGATGGCATTAAGTGCTTATCTTCGATAAGTTTGAATTTATCTCCATTTCGAGAGAGGAATAGTTCAATTTGTTTTTCATTTTCAGAAGGTAAAATTGAACAGGTAGAATAAACTACAATACCTCCAATTTTAGCCATCTTCGAATAGCGCTCTAAAATTTCTTGCTGAGTCTTACGAATTTCAGCTAAACGTTCACGACCATCACGCCACTTACTATCTGGCATACGACGAATAACACCTACACCAGAACAAGGAGCATCAATTAAAACCTTATCGGCACTTTCGTAAAGACGTTTGATAACTTTAGTGCTGTCAATGACACGCGGCTCAATATTAAAAGCACCGGCACGGCGGGCGCGATGTTTTAAATCCTGAAGTTTCCAAAATTCTGTATCGGTAGCGATAATAGTGCCACGGCCTTCCATTAAGGCTGCCAAATGAAGAGTTTTTCCACCAGATCCTGAACAGGCATCAATTACACGTTCACCAGCTTTAGGATCTAAGAAAGCTCCGATTAACTGTGAACCTACATCTTGTTGCTCAAATAAACCATTTTTAAAAGCCTGTGTTCTAAATAGAGCTGAGTTAGAGGTAACCTCCAAAGCAGTAGGACAACCTGCGACAGGTTTAGTAACCACACGTTCCTCAGATAAAGCATGAGCTAATTCATCGCGAGTACATTTTAAGGTATTAGCACGAATAAAACGCTTAGGTTCTTGACCTAAAGCTTGACGCTCGGAAGGCCAAGCTTCTTTTAATTCAGATGAACCTAACTCTTCTAACCAAATCGGGCAGCCTTCAGATAAAAGCGGATCTTGACGAGCTTGCTCTAAACGCTTATTGATACCACGACGGTCAAATCCCTCCTCACCATCAAGTTCAGGTAGAGGCCAATCTTTAGATGCACAATAAGAGAAAACCAAACGACCGACATGACGTTCAAAATCAGAAGGTCGTTTTAAATTTGATACATAAGCGTAAAAAGACATATTGCAGAACATGGCATTGATTTGACGAATTAAAAATCCTTGTTCTACAGGAGAGAGTTTTACTTTAGCAAACCAAAAAGCATAAGCTCTATCTAAAGATTTATGCTTAACGATGGCATCATTTAAAATCGAGAAAACCAAACGTAACTGAAACTCAGAAAAACCTTTGCGGCGAATTTGGGTTTCATGTTGCTTAGGATCGGTAAAATGAGCTTCGAGGCGTTGTTTTGGATCACGCGTATAGGAGCGAGAACGATTTTGTTTAAAATTACGGTTGTGATTAGACCGTGAAGATTGCTTTTGATCCATAAATTCCTCTTAATTAGCGGTATGACCGTAGGTTTTTAATTCCGTATCCGGATTGTTTAAGCGTAAAGCCTTCGCGACTTATCCAAACATCCATTCCATTGCGAATATTTCCGGCAATAATGGCGGCGGCAAAGCTTGGGCTTTTAAACTGCATATTTTCAGTAAATACTAGACAATCATGTTTATTATCTTTGCTGAGCTTACCATCAGCTATCAGTTGCTCTCGGCTAAGTTTTATATGTTTAGGTAAAGAGCTTGCTGTAGATAAAGAAGCTTGCGATCCTTTTATTACTAAGAAATAGGGATGGGTTCTATCTCCTGTTGGATAACCTGTTGCAGCTAAATTTTTGACTGCAAGTGTATAGATTTCCTCACCTGAGGGCAAGGCCTGAGGCTTTAACATTTCTCTAAGTGAAATCAAAGATCGATAAACATCAATAGGTACTACTGCATGAGTTTTTTTACCATTTTGATCACAGATAAAGCTTACTTTATTCATATGTAAAAAATATGCCTTAGATGATTTGTTTTTGACATACTCTCCAAGCCTAAAGATCGCGGTTGCATATTATATGTAGAACTTTTTTTGACTTCCTCCCTATGCTAAAGCAAGGGGATGAAGTCAAAATTTAAACCTAAAAAAGCTCTCTTTAAGGTAGTTTTATAGGTAGCAAAAAGATATGCTATGCCTGTTTTTTTATTGTTAGAACTAGAGACATTCTCACTAAAAAAAACAGTGTTCTAAACCTTTATTGATTAAAGGTAGATACGTAAAAAAAAGCAAGAAATGTACTGTTTTTAGGCATAGCGCTCCTTTTTTTATTGCCTGTAAGTTTTTAAGAAATGTTCTAAACGATCACAGGCGTCATTGATAATATCAACAGATGGTAAGAAGACCATTCTAAAATGATTAGGCTCAGGCCAATTAAAACCTGTTCCTTGGACAATCAACATTTTTTCAGCACGTAGCAAATCTAAAGCAAATTTTTGATCGTCTTTGATATTGAACTTCTTATCGAGTTTGGGGAACATGTACAAAGCGCCGTGAGGCTTAACTACACTAATGCCATCAATAGCAGAGAGGCGATCATACATAACCTGTCTTTGTGTATTAAGACGGCCGCCAGGAATAATAAGCTCATTGATACTTTGATATCCGCCTAATGCAGTTTGAATGGCATGCTGTAATGGCACATTAGCACATAAACGCATAGCCATCATCATCTTGATACCATCAATAAATCCTTTATTTCGTTTTGCAGGACCTGTGATCATCATCCATCCTTGGCGGAAACCACAAGCTCTATATACCTTAGATAAACCGTTATATGTGACGACAGTTATATCATCAGCTAAGGTACAGATACTGCGATGAGCAACATCATCATAAAGGATCTTGTCATAGATTTCGTCTGCAAAAATTACTAGATCATTTTGACGAGCAAATTCTACAATGTCTTGTAAAACAGGAGTAGGGTAAACTGAACCGGTTGGATTGTTAGGGTTGATTAAAACAATACCTACAGTACGAGGGGACAGTTTCTTTTTCATGTCCTCTAAATCAGGGTACCAAGCTGATTGTTCATCACAAATATAATGAACAGCACGACCACCAGCTAAGTTGATTGCTGCAGTCCATAAAGGATAATCAGGAGCAGGAACTAAAACCTCATCACCATTGTTCAATAAAGAATTCATAGTCATGGTGATAAGTTCAGAGACTCCATTGCCGATAAAGATATCATCGGCATCTACATTTTTTAAGCCTTTTTGTTGATAGTATTGGGCAATAGCTTTACGAGCTGGAAAAATACCATTAGATTCGCAATAACCTTGAGAATTTGGCAAATTACGGATTACATCACGTACAACTTCCTCAGGTGCTTCAAAACCAAAGGGCGCGGTATTACCTATATTTAGCTTTAATATACGTTGCCCTTCTTCCTCCATACGTAAAGCTTCTTGATGGATTTTACCGCGAATGTCGTAACAGACATTGTCGAGTTTATGTGATTTTTGCAGTAATTTCATAAATTGCAACCTGTTGTCTTGCTATTTGCTAGATGCTTTATTTTAGCACTTAGAGATGTAACTAATATTAGTTGAAGTCACGCCCCATAACTTTTTCATTATATATTTGCTCCAAAACATAACGCTCATACCCTAAATGAGGCGAGGCCATGCGACGATATTTCACCATATCTCGAGTTTTTTGATCGTAGTTTAAAGCTCCTGTATACATAACAAAGCTTACGCGTTTACCAGATTTTGTGGTAATAAAACCCATTAAATTAGAGATATTTTGTAAAGTTCCTGTTTTAGCGGCAACATTTTTTGCTAATGGAGGCTGTGATGTTGAAGCTCGCCAATGCAAAGAGCCTGAGACTCCAGCTACAGGTAATAGCTCAATAAAATTAAGTTTATCATCGTTCTGGTTAATATACTCCAAAATATTCAGCATGATATGGGGGGAGACAATATTGTGTGGTGATAAACCAGAACCATCCACAAAATAAGCGTTTTCTAAATCAATATTGGCATATCTTGCTAAGATGGAACGAATTGCAGCAGTAGTACGTTGATAAGTTGCTGGGAGCTTGTAATATTCATAAGCAACATTTTTGGCAATAGCATCAGCATAAAGATTATTTGAGCGATAGAGCATGTATTTTAAGAGCTCTTTTAAGGGCTTAGATTCAATATAACCGAAAGTTGCATAATCTTTTATGCTTTCATGACTTATCTTAATGCCATCGATTTGTATTTTTTGTTTATTAAAAACGATATTAGTCCAGTCTACAGCCCATTGCTCAGGATCTGATACAGCTAATGATAAAGGCCAGGGCTTATTTTGCTTTTGAACAGGGACACATCCTGAAATCCTATAATGATTATTACGATATAGATTAGCTTCAAGTTCGCAATTTATGCCATAGTTTTCAGGAGAAATGCCATAGACTTCAGAGTCAATGGAAATAGGTACACCTTGAGGTACTGCTGATGAGGCTATCTTTCCTATGCCATGTGGCTGAAGATTTGCGAAAGTACAATTGCGATTGATGATGGCAGCTCCTGCAGGTGCTGTAAAGCAGACAGGTAAATCATTCCAAGACCAGCCTTGACCACGACTTAAGCCTCCAAAACGACTTAAATCTAAAATTACGGAGCCATTGATTTTTTTGACACCAGCACGAGATAAACTTTGCACTAAGGTCATATAGTCATTGGATTTAAAGCTAGGATCGCCTGTAAATTTAATTAAGACGTTTCCGTTTAAAACACCGTCTTCTCCAAGAAGTAAAGAACCGTCTTGATTTAAATTTTGTGGCGTTGCAGCTCTTTGTTGACGAATATATAAGCTGAACCATTTTCTATGCTCTGTG
>URKL01000019.1 GCA_900548485.1 uncultured Succinatimonas sp. | reverse complement strand
AAAGTGCTTTACAACCCGAAGGCCTTCTTCACACACGCGGCATGGCTGCATCAGGGTTCCCCCCATTGTGCAATATTCCCTACTGCTGCCTCCCGTAGGAGTCTGGGCCGTGTCTCAGTCCCAATGTGGCTGATCATCCTCTCAGACCAGCTAGAGATCGTCGCCTAGGTGAGCCTTTACCTCACCTACTAGCTAATCCCATCTGGGCACATCTGACAGCGTCTTGCGACTTTCCCCCTTAGGGTGTATGCGGTATTAGCAACCGTTTCCAGTTGTTGTCCCCCTCTGTCAGGCAGTTTCCCAGATCTTACTCACCCGTCCGCCACTCGTCATCAATAAAAGCAAGCTTTTATTATGTTACCGTTCGACTTGCATGTATTAGGCCTGCCGCCAGCGTTCAATCTGAGCCATGATCAAACTCTTCGATATTCAAAGATTTTGATTTGAGCTACTTCTTTTTCACTCTTTTTTTGGATGTCCTTCGTTAAGTTTCCTTATCTTCTCATCCTTGTTTTCCCTCTTCTTTGAGGGCCCACACAGATTGTCCGTACTTGTTTTTAAAGAACTTTATTTCCTCGCTCGGAGGTTTTTGTTTGTTGTCTTGCGTGACAACGGAAAGATATTCTACAGTTTTTTATTTATAAGTCAACATATTTTTTTAATTTTTTTTAAATTTATTATATTTTGTTGATTTTAAAGATTTTTATACTATTTCTTTCAAACTAAATTCATCTAAAGAAGTGAAACCAAAATGCTTAAACATTTCAAAACGATCTGCATAATTTTTTAACTTTCCTAAATAGAAGGCTCTATGTTCAATTTTATCAACCTCAACTGGTAACATCTTAGCTCCTGAAAATAAACTATCTACACGTTTTCCTATAGCAGCACCACTATCTACAAGCAGACAATCAGGTAAAATCCTTTTGATTACATCTGCTACAAAAGGATAATGCGTACAACCTAATACAATTACATCCGGACGTTCATTTTTATTTAGATTTATAATCGGGCTTAAAATACCAGCAACCTCTGTTTCATCAACATTGCCACAAGTTAAACGATCCTCGGCAATTCGGGCCAATCTAGCCGATCCTATTTTGATAACCCTACAATCAGACGCATAGTTTTTTATAAGGTTATCTGTATACTCACGATTTATGGTTCCCGGAGTAGCTAAAAGTGCAATAATTTTCTTCTTAGATAAAAGTGCGGCTGGTTTAATTGCAGGAACAACCCCAATAATTGGTAAACTTATATGGTTACGTAAAGATGGTAGAGCTACGGTGCTTGCAGTATTGCAAGCTACAATGATGCCTGATAATTCAAATTTTTTTACGGCTACATCTAGGATATCGCTCACCCTTTCAATTAGGAAACTCTCGCTTTTTTCTCCATAAGGAAAGCATTCATTATCAAAAAGATACACAGGTTCGACATCAGGATTTATCTTCTTTACGGCCTGACAAATAGACAGGCCTCCTACTCCTGAATCAAAAAAAAGTATTCTTTTTAACTTGAGTTTTTGCTGTAACATCTTAATATCTCGACAAATGCTTTTACGTTTTTTAAGGATAGCGCATGCTCAAACCACTACTAACTACAACTGATCCTCAAAACTACGATCTATATTTTAATGAAAAAATTGAGACAGTGAAAAATCTGTTTATTCAAGCTAGTTTAAATATTCCAGAAGCTAAACTTTATAAAAGTCCTTCTGAATATTATCGCATGCGAGCTGAATTTTCGATTTTTCATGAATATGATGGCAATATAAGCTTCGTGATGTTCAAACCAAACACTAATCCTAAAGAAAGAATTATGGTTGAACATTTCCCCATTGCTAGCCATGCCATCAATAAAGGAATGGATCTCTTACGTAAATATCTAAGAGATTATTTTGAGTTAAAGAAAAAACTTTTTGAAGCAGAATTTCTGTGTAATCAAAATGGAGATCTAATTATCTCCTTGAGTTATCACCGTCATCTTGACGAAAGTTTATGGAAGGAAGCTGCTTTAAAACTCAAAGAGCAATGTTTAAATGAAGGTTTAAATGTTGATTTCATCGGCAGAGCTCGCAAACAAAAAATTTTAGCTGACAGCGATACCATTTTAGAAACTATCCACACTTGCGATAAGGACTTTTTCCTTTATCAAGTTGAAGGCAATTTTTCGCAACCTAACATTTATACTTGCCAACATATGATAGATTTTGCAAGAAGTCTTTGTAAACAAAAACAACATGTTGATCTTCTTGAACTTTATTGTGGAAGCGGTACTTTTACTATATGTCTGGCAGATCTTTTTAGAAAAGCTCTTGCAACAGAAGTCTCTCGTGTGCCTACAGCCACAGCTCTTCTAAATATCCAAAAAAATATTATTAACAATACTAAAATTGTTCGCTTAAGCGCTGTTGAAGTTGCTGAAGCTTTAACCGGTGTACGTGAATTTAGACGACTCAAACAAGAAGAAGTTGATATCAACTCATATAATTTTGATACCTTACTTATTGATCCTCCTAGAAGCGGCTTAGAATTTCAACAAGCTCGCGATTTCACAGCTCAATTTAATCATGTTATATATGTGTCATGTGGACCTAAATCTTTAGTCGAAGATCTAAGTTATCTATGTAAAACCCATGAAATTACCAACTTAGCTTTCTTTGATCAATTTCCTTACACAGAACATTTAGAAACAATTGTAGAGCTAGTTAAAAAATAATAAAAAACCCAGCTACTATAGCTGGGTTTTTTATCACTTTCTACTAGAAAACTATTCCATATAATTATCAGGAAGCGGTGCCTGAGCTACACCAGACTCAACAGCAGCTACTGCAACTGCACGAGAGAGCTTCTTGAATAAACGGAAATCCATAGCCTTAGGAATTAAGTAATCTGGACCATATTCTAAGTGGTCAACTAAAGCAGCCTTAACAACTTCCTCAGGTACAGGCTCTTTAGCAAGCTCTCGCAAAGCATTCATCGCAGCTTTTTTCATAGCAACGTTGATGCAAGTAGCACGAACATCTAAAGCACCTCGGAAAAGGTATGGGAAGCACAATACGTTGTTAATCTGATTTGGATAATCAGAACGCCCTGTACCCATAATAATATCCGGACGTAATGAAGCTACAACCTCAGGATCAACCTCTGGATTAGGGTTAGAGCAAGCAAAAATAACAGCTTTAGGGGCCATAGACATAACGTCGGCATTAGAAATTAGACCAGGACCTGATACTCCTAAGAGTACATCAGCTCCGGCAATTGCCTCAGATAGAGTCTTTGGACCGGCATCGTTAATAAAACGAGGCTTCTCACCATTATTATATTTAGCACGATCAGATCTGATTACACCATGACGGTCAATCATAAAGAAGTTTTCTTTCTTTGCACCGCACTCAATTAAGAAGCTAGAACAAGCAATACCAGCGGCGCCTGCGCCTACGCATACTACCTTACAGTCCTCAATCTTCTTACCTTGCAACTCAACAGCATTAAGAATACCTGCAGTAGTAACAATAGCTGTACCATGCTGATCATCATGGAAAATCGGGATATGGCAACTCTTTGCTAACTCGCGCTCTATAATAAAGCATTCAGGAGCCTTAATATCCTCTAAGTTAATACCACCAAAAGTATCAGCTATACTTTCTACTGTGGTAACAAAATCCTCAATATGTTCATGTTTGACTTCAATATCGATAGCATCTATCTTACCAAAACGCTTGAATAACAAAGCCTTACCTTCCATAACAGGCTTTGATGCTAACGGGCCTAAATTTCCTAATCCCAAAATAGCAGTTCCATCAGAAATAATGGCTACACTATTACCTTTACCAGTATAACGATAGGCATCATCAGGATTTTTAGCAATCTCTAATACAGGCTCTGCTACACCCGGGCTATAGGCTAAAGTTAAGTCATCAGCAGTTTCAGCAGGTTTAGTTAAAGCAACTGAAATCTTTCCCGGAACAGGGAACTCATGATAAGCCAAGGCTTTTTCATGTAAGTCTTTATGATCAATAGCCAAGATAACACCTCTATATTTATTTAATATGAATCTTGTATTTATGTTACGAAATCTTTTTGTTTGTTTCGCACTAAAGTGTAATACAAATCTATACGAATGAGCTTAATAAAATCGCAGGTTCGAGATACAGTTTAAATAAATAAAATTAAATGTTCAGTAATCACTAGAAATAATTGCAATTTTTTCGCAAATGTGATTCATTTTGGTGAAATTTAATAATAAGTTTATCTAGTTAACTTTTTTTAAACGTTTGTAAACATAACAATTCTATTAAAAAAAGGAATTTGCGATAAAAGAAAGATAAGCTTTTATAGATTAAATTATAAAAGTTAAGAGATAAGCTAACTCATACACAAATGAGTTAGCTTTTATAAGATAGATTAAATGTAAGACTTCCTTAGGATTTTAAAGCTAGTAATAGCTACAGCTAAAACTAATAAAGAAATCAAACTAAAAGCAACAGCTATACTAAAATTATCAGCAATAAAACCAATAATAACCGGACCTGCTAAGATTCCTGAATAACCTAAAGCATTGATAAGTGAAATAGCAACATGAACTTTAACGCCCTTAATATGAGCACCAAAAGAAACTAATTGAGGGACAATATTAGCAGCACCTAAACCAACTAAAGCAAAACCTAAAATAGTTCCAAAAATATTAGCAACCATAACTGTTGTAGCAAAACCTATAGAAACTAACAAAGCACCAATAACTACAGTTTTACGTCTGCCAATTTTTTCAACTAAACGATTACCAACTAAACGCATAAGTGTCATAGCACAAGCAAAAGCGGTATATATAAAACCAGCATATTCAATCTGTAAACCTCTCTCTTGATGAGCAAATACTGCAGACCAGCTCATAACTACACCTTCTGTTGAATACATAATGAAGCATAATAAACCTACAATAATTACTAACGGATGAAAAAAATCATTTCTTTTGTGAGTATTATCTTCTTCATTTTGCACTTGCTCGCTAACTTGAACTTTACTCTTACCATAAAGAGCTTGGCAGCCTAACAAAACTAAACATAAAACAATAGCGAAAACAGTTAAAGCACATACTATAAGGTTAAAGCCGAAACTTAGCATAGAGCTTACCAAAAAAGCTCCTAACAACGTACCTAAAGAATATCCTCCATGAAAGCCAGACATTAAAGGTCTCTTTAATTCATTTTCCACCATAACTGCATTAACGTTAGCTCCAATATCAATGCCAATGGTACTCATACCAAAAATGAACAGTAATGCTCCAGTTAAATATAAATTTGGGCTAATTGCTATTAAAAATAACGTCAGAGCCATTACTATGCCTGAGAGATAAACCAAAGCTTTACAGCCTAATTTAGCACTCATACTTCCTGCTAAAGGTAAAGCACAAAATGAACCTACACCTAAACACAATAGCAATAAACCTAAATTTCCTTCATCTAAAAGAAAACGATCTTTGATAAAAGGAATCATTGGAGCCCAAGAAGCTTCCAAAATTCCTAAAACCATAAAAGAATATAAATTTGCAAATTTTATCTGGTGATTACTAAAATTACTCATACTTCACCATTGAAAAAAGAAAAATAAAACCCCTACAATCGTCAGATCATAAGGGCTTTTAACTTTATAACTTCGGTCTTTATTAGTGCTTGATAGCGAAAGCAGAGATACCGCCAAAACGCTTCTTAAAGGCCTCAACACGTCCGCCAGTGTCAACAATCTTCTGCTTACCGGTGAAGAACGGATGGCACTTAGAGCAAACGTCTAAAGATAAATCGTGACCTGCAGTAGTACGGATCTTGAAGGTATTGCCACAAGAGCAACGTACATTTACTTCCTCGTACTGAGGATGAATATTTTCTTTCATGATAACCTCAATTTACGTGTCGCGCTTTCAGCCGCAAAACTGCGCCGAATACCACACGCATAATATGGAAAAAAGGGTGCGCATATATTAATGCATAAAAGTCATTATATCAAGAGCAAAAATACTAATAAATAATTAAATATATACTATAGATATGCTTTAACTTTTGCTCAAAGCTTAGATTCTTCTTTTTAATGCTAAAATACACCTATGAATGAGCCGTCTTTCTGTTTTGTAGCAGTAGCAATAAACCGTCCTTTGTGGCAAGAATTTACATACAAAGTACAAATATCTACCCCTAATAACCTTATAGGTTCTAGGGCACTTATTAATTTTGCTGGCTCTAAAACCATAGGTATCATAACTAAGATACTAAATACTCAGCCAAATCTTAGCCATATAAAAACTTGCGCTATTTTAGACGAAGGTCTAATTCCATCCGACGTTATGTCTATGATTGATTTTGGATCACGTTACTATCATTATCCTATAGGTCAATGCTATTTAAATGCATTGCCAAAACTTCTTAGAGATGGCAAAAAATGCACTTATGAAGAAATTCCTGGATTAAAACTAACCGAAAAAGGCAAAACTTTTGATAGTAAAACTTTAAAATCACCAAAACAAAAAGAGTTACTTGCATATTTACATAAACAAGCTTTTCAAAGACGTCAAATTCGCGAAATGGGCATTAGTTCAAGCTGTGAAAATGCTCTTATCAAAAAAGGTTTAATAGAAAAAGTTGATCTTAAAGAAAAAAAATATCCTTGGACTTTAGAAAAGGATATTCTCAACGAAAAACCTTTAGAACCGAATGAACAACAACAACTTGCTATTGATACTATAAGTACTTGCCAAAAATTTCGTACTTTTATCCTCAATGGCATTACAGGCTCGGGGAAAACCGAGGTTTATCTACAAGTTATTGAAAGCGTCCTCAAAAGAGGACAAGCTGTATTAGTTTTAGTGCCAGAAATTGCTCTCACGCCACAAACATTTAATCGTTTCTACAATCGCTTTAAAGTGCCTATTTCCTCTATGCATTCGCAATTATCTGATAGAGAACGACTTGATGCCTATATTGACATGTACCAGTCCAACTCGGCCATTCTTATAGGCACGCGAACTGCACTTTTTACACCAATTAAAAATTTAGGTCTAATTATTTTAGATGAAGAACATGATAATTCATTTAGGCAAACTGATGGCTTTCGCTATCATGCTAAAGTCTTAGCTATAATCCGCGCTCAATTATGTAACTGCCCCATTATTTTAGGTTCAGCTACACCGAGTCTCGAAACTATTGCTAATTATCAAAAGGAAAATTATCAACTCCTAAATTTATCCATACGAGCCGGCGGAGCACACTCCCCTAAAATCAATATTATAGATTTAAAGCAAGAACCTCTAAGCTATGGGCTCAAAGCAGGAATTTGTTATAGTTTAGAAAATAAAATTGGCGAGGAAACGGTTAAAGGCAATCAGGTACTATTGTTTTTAAATCGTCGAGGCTATGCTCGTAATTTAATCTGCCATAATTGTGGACACATTTTTTCCTGTCCTCATTGTGACAATCCTTTAACTGTTCATAAACACGATCAATCCCTAAAATGCCATATATGTGAATATATTACTTCTCTACCTAAAGTTTGTCCTAAATGTCATAAAAACTCGGCTCTTTTAGAGACTGGTTATGGAACTGAACAAGTAGAAGCTTTTTTACGGCTTCGTTATCCTGATGTAGGAATTGAACGTATCGATAGAGATACTGTTAAAAACAAAACTGAACTTGAAGATCATTTAGAGCGTTTTAAAAATAAAAAAAGTCTTATTCTTTTAGGTACACAAATGATAGCTAAAGGTCATGATTTCCCGGATGTGACCTTAGCTGGCATCCTTGATATGGATTCATGCCTATTCTCAGACGATTTTCGTTCACGTGAGGAATGTTCGCAACTATTACTACAAGTCTCAGGTCGCGCAGGTCGTGCACATAAAAAAGGAGAAGTTTTTATACAAACCCATTATCCCGATGACGAACTTATAAATAAACTAATAACCCCAAATATTAATTATTGGGAAATTGCACAATATCTTTTATTAGAACGTGAACAAAGACAATTACCTCCTAGTACTTTTATGTCTTTTTTATTAGCAAATAGCTTAAATCGAGCTAAAGCTCATGCCTTTTTAATAGATTTACACTCTCGACTTAACAAAGAAGTTAATAATTATGCAAATCTAAAATTAAGTCATGTTCTCTCTGATAAAATGGAAAAAAGGCAAAATCGTTATCACTTCCATATCCTAGTCAATGCTACGGATCGCAAAACATTGTCTAATTTTTTAGATATGGTTACAGATATCGTAAATAACATGAATCTCACCTCTGACACACGTTTTGCAATAGAAGTAGATCCTCTAATGATGTACTGATCTCTGGTGTTTGTGTTATCTTTTACAAATTTATTTAAAATTCATCCTAAACCTGTCAGTTTGGAATCATAACCGTTACATGCGGTTTTTGCGGAGAAAATGATGAAACAGCATATCAACGATCTTATCTGTCAAAGTGTCAATGCTATTAACACCGAACAATCCATTGATACAGCACTTTTAAGCAAAATCAAAATTGAGCGTTGTAAAGATCGCTCTCACGGAGATTTTGCTTGTAATGCAGCAATGATCTTAGCTAAAAGTCTCAAAAAAGCCCCTCGCGATGTTGCCCAAGTTTTAATCGACAATCTGCCCGCTGACGAAAGAATAGCTCGTGTTGAGATTGCCGGTCCAGGCTTTATTAACTTTTTTGTCAACCAAGCCTTTATAGCTAAAAACCTAGAACAAATGGCCGCAGATCCTCGTTTAGGAGTAAAAAACAGTAACCATCAAGGCACTGTTGTAGTCGACTATTCAGCTCCTAATGTAGCCAAAGAAATGGCTGTTCATCATATACGTTCTACAGTTATTGGTGATGCTTGTGTAAGGGTTTTAGAGTTTTTGGGTAATAATGTTATCAGAGCAAATCATATCGGTGACTGGGGAACACAGTTTGGCATGCTCATCGCTTATCTTGAAAAAACAGAAAATGAACAAGGTTCTGGCTTGGATTTAAGCGATTTTGAAGCCTTCTATCGCATGGCTAAAAAATGCTATGACGAAGATCCTGTCTTTGCCGAAAAAGCCAGAAATTATGTAGTTAAACTCCAAGGCGGCGATGTATATTGCCGCGAAATGTGGAAAAAATTGGTCAATATGACCATGGAACAAAATCAAAAACTATATGATCGTCTTGATGTTACTTTAACTGACAAAGATATTATGGGTGAAAGCTTTTATAACGCCATGTTGCCGGTAATTGTTCAGGATCTCATAGATAGAAAAATTGCTGTTGAAGATAATGGTGCTATCGTTGTTTACCTACCTCAATTTAAAAACCAAGAAGGTTTACCTTTAGGCAATATTATTCGCAAGAGTGACGGCGGTTATTTATATACAACAACCGATATTGCTTGCATTAAATATCGTGTAGAAGATCTCCACGCTGATCGTATTCTTTATTTCACCGACTCAAGACAACAACAACATCATGAAGTTACTTGGGCAATTTGTCGTAAAGCTGGTTATGCTCCTGAAAGCGTAAAATTAGAACATTGTCCTTTTGGAATGATGTTAGGTAAAGATGGAAAACCATTTAAAACAAGAAGTGGAGATACTGTAAAACTCAGAGATCTATTAAATGAAGCTGAAAATCGAGTCTCTAAAATGCTTGATGAGCGCAATTCACCTCTTGAGGGCAAGATTCGTCAGCAAGTGATCCATAATATCGCTATTGGAGCAGTTAAATATGCAGATCTTTCCAAAAATCGTAATACAGATTATATCTTTGACTGGGATTTAATGCTGTCTTTTGAAGGTAATACCGCTCCATATCTACAATATGCCTATAGCAGAATACGCTCTATTTTTAGAAAGGCTAAATTACTCCCTGGTAATATTATTATCAGCGATACAACCGAAGAAGAATTAGCGGGCAAATTGTTGGCTTTCCCAGAGGTTGTAGAAAGTGTAGGTTCAAAAAGCTTACCTAATCTTTTATGTAATTATATTTATGAGTTATCAAATCTGTTCATGCGCTTTTATGAGCATTGTCCGGTACTTAAAGATGAGGTTCCTGAGGACATTCAAAGAAGTCGCTTAGCTTTATGTGATTTGACCTCAAAGGTGCTTAAACAGGGCTTAGAGCTCTTAGGCATCAATGTCATGGAGCAAATGTAGTGTATTTTTTAATCTTTGTAATCAAACAACGTTTACTTAAATTTGGATTAGAAATTTTTTCAATGTTAACTAAGTTTGAGCCTAAGCAAATTTTGCTTAGATATTTACAAAGATTAATTCCTTCTAAAGCTTTAACTCTCGCTTTAGAACGTCAACGCCGTCGTCTTATAGCCATGAGAATCAGTATTCTGACATTATGCATAGCGACGGTAATGACTATATGTGGGTATCCTTATTTTCAAGACCACGTGAAGATTATTTCTCAAGAAAGCGAGTATTTTTCCCTCCCAGATTTAAACCATCTTACCTCAAAAAATAGTCTTCATAATTATGAACTTTATTCAAATAGTAAGCTTAATTTAACCTTTCACAATAGGCCTCAACCTTTTGAAAAAGATCTAGGACTGACTCTTCCTGCTACTTTTGACCCTCAAAAACTTGCAAAGAGCTTTTCAAAGTTAGAATATATAGCTAATCCAATCGATTTTAGTTCATTGATAGAAGTGGATTTTTTTCCTAATTTGCGACCGGTAAATATTGCCTATACTAAAGAAAATATTCAATATTTACCCGAAAATTATATTTATTGTGGTAATTTTAGTTTTGAAATTTTAGCTAAAAGTTTAAAAAACAAATTACCTAAGATTATTTACGACAAAACACAAGTTCTACCATATAAAAATGACTTCTATTTAAAAATCGGTCCATTTTTTAAACACCATGAAGCTAAAGTTTTAGCTTCTAACCTTAAGTTAAACCCTTATACTCCATCTTGCTTAATAGCTAATTTTTAGGAGCAATAAATGACCACCATAGTATCTGTAAGACGTAACAATGTCGTCGCTGTAGGCGGTGATGGACAAGTTACCTTAGGACAGAGCACCATTTTAAAAGGCAACGCCATTAAAGTTAGAAAAGTGTTCCATAATCGCGTCATTGCTGGATTTGCAGGATCTACTGCTGACGCCTTTACCTTACTTGATTTATTTGAACAAAAATTAGAAGAACATCAAGGTATATTAGAGAGAGCTTGTATTACATTAGCTAAATTATGGCGTTCTGATCGTGCTTTAAGAAAATTAGAGGCTATTTTAATAGTTGCTGATAAAAATGCTTCTTTCTTAATTACCGGAACAGGTGATGTTGTGCGCATGGATGATGATATCCTAGCAACTGGTTCTGGAGGAAATTATGCGCTCTCAGCAGCTCGTGCTCTATACGAAAATACTGATCTTAGCGCCGCTGATATTGTTAAAAAATCTTTAAAAATTGCCTCTGATATTTGTGTATACACTAATGGCAATCATATAGTTGAAACTATTGAATATTAAATTATGACTGAACTTACACCACGTGAAATCGTATCCGAACTTGATCGTTATATCATCGGACAAAAAAGTGCAAAAAGAGCTGTAGCTATTGCTCTTCGTAACCGTTGGCGCAGAATGCAACTTGATAAAGATTTGCGCTCTGAAGTTGTACCTAAGAATATCTTAATGATAGGCCCTACAGGTGTTGGTAAAACCGAAATCGCCAGACGTTTGGCTAAACTTGCTCATGCTCCTTTTGTAAAGGTTGAAGCTACTAAATATACAGAGGTAGGCTATGTAGGTAAGGATGTTGAGTCCATAATTCGCGAATTGATGGAAATATCCATAAAAATGGTCCGTGAAGAAGCCTTCAAACATAACCGTGTTAAAGCAGAAGATGCTGCTGAAGAACGTATTTTAGATGCTTTAATTCCTAATCCTAGCGCTACTGCTGAAGAAAAAAGTGCAAGTCCTGCAAGACAGCTTTTCCGCAAAAAGCTTCGTGAAGGAGAGCTTGATAATAAAGAAATTGAAATTATCGTTCAGGATAAAAGTCCCATGGTTAATATCATAGGTGGCGGAAATCCAGCTATGGAAGATATGAACAATCAATTACAATCTCTATTTGATAATTTAAGTGCCAATCGTCAATCTTCAAAGAAGATGAAAGTTGCTGAAGCATTAAAACTCATCACAGAAGAGGAAGCTGGTAAACTTACAAATCCTGACGATATCAAAGCTCAGGCTATTTCCTTAGCAGAAAACAATGGTATTGTCTTTATTGATGAGATCGATAAGATTTGCCAAGAAGGACAAGATCGTGGCAATGTCTCAAGACAAGGCGTGCAACGAGATCTTCTGCCTTTAATCGAAGGCTCTACCGTTAGTACCAAATATGGCATGGTAAAAACCGATCATATTTTATTTATAGCCTCTGGTGCTTTCCAAATGTCCAAACCTTCTGATTTGATTCCTGAGCTACAAGGTCGTTTGCCTATTCGTGTAGAGCTCTCCCCTCTTTCAATTGATGATTTTGAAAGGATCTTAAAAGAGCCTCATAATAGCCTCACCGCTCAATATGAGCACCTCTTAGCTACAGAAAATGTCAAAATCTCCTTTGATAATAGTGCTATAAGACGTATTGCCGAGGATGCATATCAGGTTAATGAACGAACAGAAAATATTGGAGCGCGTCGTTTACATACCTTAATGGAAAAACTCTTAGATGATATATCTTTTGAGGCTCCAGATAGTCCAGGAGCTCAAATTACTATTGATGCTTCTTATGTTGACGCTCATTTAGCCGATCTTGTAAAAAATGAGGACTTAAGTCGCTATATTCTTTAATTATGGCCAAGCTTAATCAACGTGAAATAAAATTGCTTGCAGATTTAGACGAGCTTATGCAACTGTCAGAGCAATTAAGCCAAAAATTGATTTTTGCTCAAAATGCTCAACAAAAATCAGAAGCCGATCTGCAACAATTACGCCAAGAAGTAGTCTCTTTAAGGGAAGAAAATCAACACCTAAGAGAAGTCATGCAAACTTGGAGACAACGTCTTGAAATGACACTCAAAAGTTTAAGTACTCCAGAGTGAACAAAACACCCTCCTTTAAAGGAGGGGGTGGGTTGTTTCGAAAATTTATTGTAGCATTCTTATCTCGATTATGGTAACTACCACAATCAGAGCAATCTCATACTCTTACAGTTGACTTCCTCCCCTTGCTAAAGCAAGGGGATTCC
>URKL01000018.1 GCA_900548485.1 uncultured Succinatimonas sp. | reverse complement strand
AGGTAAAATTACCTAAGCCACAGAACAGATCTAAGATTCGTTTTTGTGAATTTGGCTTTAAAACGTCTAAAATAAATAAGCCTAATTTTTGATTAACCTCTTTGTTAATCTGCACAAAAGAAGAAGTACTACAGAAGATCTTAACGCCTTGTGACAGTACAAATAAATCCTCATCATTTCCCGATAACAAGCGCTCTTTGATTACAACCTCATCTTTTTTTAAAGAGATTTTAGGCTTAAAAGGTTCACTTACAGAAAGTACTAATTGATTCTTTTGCGCAAAAGCGACTAAAGCTTGCTCATCTTGAGAAGATAAGACCTTAGTTAAACGCAATAAAACCCCTAAAGCCCCGTCACTATCTAAAAATTCAACATGTCCTAACTGATGCTTACAAGAGAGCGTATCTAAAAAGGCACATAATTTTCCTAAAACAGCGTTAATACGTTCAGTTAAAACCTGACATTGCTCAACTTTAACTAAAGCATGAGATTTCTCTTCGCGAAAACCTAAAGAAAGCTTGCCATGATCTGCTCTAGCGCTTAAACGGCAAGCGCGACGATAACCTGTTGCTTTAGAAGAGACAACTAAGTCAGGAGCATCAAGTTTAACTCCTAAACTCTTATAAAAAAGACGCTGTAAACCAATAATCTTACTCTCTAAAGCTAAATCCTTATCGATATGTGCCAAAGGACAACCACCGCATTTTTTCAACAAATCACAATCAGGTGTTTGACGTTTATCGCTTGTTGTTAAGAGCTTAGTAATTTTTGCAATACCTACCTTTCCCTTGATACTTGTAGCAATTACGCGGGCTCTTTCAGTTGGTAATAGGCCTTCACAGAAATAAGTAATGCCTTCAACTGAGGCTACACCTCTTCCTAAGAGATCCAGACTTTGGGCCGTAAGTTCAAAGGCCTTTACTGCTGTTGTCTTTTTTTGGGGAGGAGTATAAAAATTTACCATCTAAATTTCCTGCATAGAAAGATATTGAGAATATAATTTGTGACTCTGTAGTGGTCTATAATTCATTAGCATTTGTAAAATTTGCGAATGAATGCGTTTCAAAGTCGCCAACGATTCATCAGAATTAAGTCTACCTAGAGCAATATTGGTTAAAGTCTCACCTTTATAGCTTGCAAGAGTTAAATCCTGACAAAGACTAAAACCTGTATAGGGATCAAAAGTATAAAAATTTTCCTTAGAAAAAGGCTTACCACGATTATCCTCAAAAGAAGGTGCATAACCTAAGGTATTTAAAAGTATAGTTTCAAACCTTCGCAAAGGAAGACGAGGATCTACATCTTGTTCTAATATAGATAAGGTTTTGAGATAAGATGCAAAAAGTTGAGGATCGCTCTCTTCTTCATGACATAAGCGATATATCAATTCATTTAGATATTGTGCACAAAAAAGCTTAGGTAAACCTAATTTAAAGGCTGTTCCAGCACTTCTGACCTCACCTATATTATATAGATCGCTTCGCCCCTTAAATAAGGTCAAATATAAAGGTACAAAACTTTGTAACAAAGCCCCTTGACGCAACGAGCTTTTTTTCCCTTGATGACAAACTGCACTTATCCGCCCATATTCTAAAGTCAATAACTCCAAGAGAAGATCATGTTCTTTATATGGGCGTTTATGAATAACGAAACAAGGTGCCTTATTTAAAAGTCTACCCTCAATGCTCCTCAAAGTCGGCATACCCCAGACTCTTCAAAGCACGGGCATCATCAGCCCATCCAGCCTTGACCTTAACATAAAGCTTAAGGAAGATCTTCTGCTCAAACAGCTTTTCCATATCTAATCGAGCTTCTGTACCAATCTTTCTGATACGCTGACCTGCAGCACCTATAACCATTTTCTTTTGACCGATACGCTCAACTAAAATAGCTGCACTTATTCGTAATAACTTTTCTTCCTCAACAAATTGCTCAATTTCTACAGTGGCACTATAAGGTAACTCATCGCCCATCTGACGCATAAGTTTTTCTCTAATGATTTCTGCAGCTAAGAAACGAGATGATCTGTCAGTAATAGCATCATCCGGAAACAAATGCTCGCCTTCAGGCAAACTACCATGAATAATCTTACGCAAATTCTCAAGATTATTACCACGTAAAGCCGAAACTGGAATAATCTCTTTGAAATCCATCATAGAGGAAAGTTTTTCAATTAACGGCAATAACTTTTCTTTATCGTCAATTTTGTCAACTTTATTTATAACTAATACAGTAGGTATTCCAGATTGACGAATACGGTTTAAAGCCATTTCATCATCGTCATTAAAACGCTCTGAATCAACTACAAATAAAACTAATTCAACATCGCCCAAAGAACTTTGAGCTGCACGATTCATAAGCTGATTGATAGCTCGCTTTTCTTCACGATGAAGACCTGGGGTATCAACAAAAACAGTCTGGTAATCGCCTACGGTATCGATACCTAAAATACGATTACGAGTAGTCTGCGGCTTTCTTGAAGTAATACTAATTTTCTGCCCGAGCAGATGGTTCATTAAAGTAGATTTACCTACATTAGGTCGACCTATAATTGCCACAAAACCAAAATGTTGCATTAAATCTTCTCCTGTGAGTGCAGATAATCTAAAACTTGGCCGGCAGCTTCCTGTTCAGCCTTTCTTCTTGAAGAACCTTGACCTTTAAATACAGGAACACCTTCTACGGTGACTGAAATCTCAAAGATCTGTTTATTTTCGGGACCTAAAATTCTTTCAATACGATATACAGGTAAAGAGCGATGTTGTGACTGCAATAATTCCTGCAATGTTGATTTATGATCCTTTTGATTAACATCAGGCTGAATAATCTTAAGTCTTGAAGCAAACCAATTTAAAACAACTTGACGAACCCGCTGAAAGTCTTCTTTAGAATCAATAAACATAGCTCCGATTATGGATTCTACTGCATCAGCAATTAAAGATTCGCGACGAGAACCTCCATTTTTAACCTCACCTGGGCCAAGACGTAACACCTCACCTACACCAAACTCCCTTGCTAATTCTGCTAAGGTAGTCTCACGCACTAAAGATGAACGCATTCTAGTAAGATCTCCCTCTGGGCAGGAAGGGAAAATATCGTAAAGCTCTTTGGCAATGACCATTCCTAAAATGGAATCGCCCAAATACTCCAAACGCTCATTATGTACAGCACCATAGCTTCTATGGGTCAAAGCCTGAGTCAAGAGCTCTAAATTTTCAAAGGCATATCCTAAACGCAATTCTAAATTTTGAAGTTCTAATAGAGTATGTTCTGACATACTTACCTCATAGATCCAATACGCTCAAAGCGAACTGCCGAGGGAATAAACGATGGCAATAAATCATCTTTGTCTCGATTAAACTCTAACGACAACCAAATACCTATGGTTTTACCAATAACACTTTCCATAGGAACAAAACCCCAGAAACGGCTATCTCGGCTATTATCGCGATTATCACCCAGTACAAAATAGCTGTTTTCAGGGACTCTCCAGGCACCAACCGGAGCTCCATTTTGACGATAGAAATATTGTGAAAAATCATCAGTATGAGGATTGATTAAAATTTGATGTTCAATATCGTCTAATTGTTCTTTATAAACATCATATTTTTCATCAAAACCAGCTACCTTTTCTACATATTCACCACTAAGCTCTCGTTGAACTAATTGGGGTAAACTACCTACAGGAGCATCCTTCTTTAGAACAAAGAGTTGCTTCTCTTTATAAATAACAATATCTCCAGGTAAACCAATTACTCGCTTAATATAATCCACACTAGGATCTTCTGGATATTTAAATACAATAACATCGCCTCGTTCAGGAGTTCCTGTCTCA
Organism: uncultured Succinatimonas sp.; assembly: GCA_900548485.1. GTDB lineage: Bacteria > Pseudomonadota > Gammaproteobacteria > Enterobacterales > Succinivibrionaceae > Succinivibrio. The sequence continues at coordinate 9,499 of URKL01000018.1, read as the reverse complement.
ATAATTAGCTTATTAGTTAGAGGTTCTCTGATACCATAATTCCACTTAGTAACTGCAATAAAATCTCCTACATATAATGTGGGCAACATTGAGCCTGAAGGAATACGATAAGGTTCAATTACAAAAGAACGACAAACAAAGACAAATAAAATAATAAAAAATAATGAGCCTGTCTGACCTATGAGTCCTACAGGTTCCATAATTTTACGTTTTTCTTTACGTGAGGCTTTAGGATTTACCGCTAATAAAGCCTGTAAATTTTGCTTGCGTTGTTTTCTGCCATGAAAGAAATCATAAAGCCAAGCTCCACCTGAAAGCAAAGAGGCTATGAGTAATAACAATGCAAAAGTATTCATATACTCTCCAAGCAGAATTGATTATTTCAATTCTGTCATCACATTTTTTTAAACTTAGTAATACGCAAACTAAACTCTATTTTTCATTACCAACCTTTAAGATTGCTAAGAAAGCATCTTGAGGAACCTCAACTCTACCTAACTGTTTCATACGCTTTTTACCAGCTTTCTGCTTCTCTAAAAGCTTACGTTTACGAGTAATATCACCACCATAGCACTTAGCTAAAACATCCTTACGTAAGGCTTTAACGGTAACACGCGCAATAATCTGTGAACCTATAGCTGCCTGAATTGCAATATCAAACATCTGACGAGGAATAACTTCTCTCATCTGTTCAACTACAGCACGTCCTCGAGATTGAGCTACTGAGCGATGCAAAATAATTGCCAAAGCGTCAACTCTCTCACCGGCAATCAAAATATCCATACGCACTAAATCATCACAATTAAAGCGCTTAAAGCTATAGTCAAGTGAAGCATATCCTCGAGAAGCCGATTTTAAGCGGTCAAAGAAATCTAAAACCACCTCTGACATTGGCACCTCATAGGTAAGTGCAACTTGATCACCATGATAAACCAAGCCAGTTTGTATACCTCGTTTTTCCTGACAAAGTTTAATAATTGCTCCAACATATTCTGCAGGCATAAGCATACGACACTCTGCAATTGGCTCACGAATCTCAGCAATATTGCTAACTGGGGGTAAGTTTGCTGGAGAGTCAATATGAATAATTTCTCCTGAAGTTAACAAAATCTCATAAATTACAGTAGGCGCAGTAGTAATTAGATTTAAATTATATTCACGTTCTAAACGCTCCTGAATGATCTCCATATGGAGCATTCCTAAGAATCCACAACGGAAACCAAATCCTAAAGCCTTAGAATTTTCAGGTTCAAAAAATAAAGAGGCATCATTTAAAGATAATTTATCTAAAGCCTCGCGGAAGGCATCATAATCCTCAGTATCTACAGGGAACATACCAGCATAAACCTGAGGTTTTATCTTTTTAAAACCAGGCAAAGGCTGCTCACAAGGGGCTCTAACATGAGTAATAGTATCGCCAACTGGGGCTGCATGTACTGATTTAATATCACAAACAACCCAACCGACTTCGCCGCAATTTAAAATATTTACCGGAGTTCTCTTTGGGGTAGAAATGCCCAAACTTTCGGCAACCCAAGCTGTATTTTGAGACATCACCTTAATACGATCACCTTTACGTAAGGTACCATTTTTTACACGTACTAAAGCGACTACACCTAAATAGTCATCAAAATAAGAGTCAATAATTAAGGCTTGTAGCGGTGCATTCGGATCCCCTTGAGGAGCAGGAATGCTATGCACAATACGCTCTAAAACATCATCAACACCTATACCTGTTTTAGCAGAACAAGTACAAGCATCATGAGCTTCAATACCTATAAGATCTTCAATCTCATCGATAACACGGTCAGGATCTGCTGAAGGCAGATCAATCTTATTTAAAACAGGAATTACCTCTAAATTGAGATCAATAGCCTGATAACAGTTAGCTAAAGTTTGAGCCTCTACACCTTGAGAAGCGTCAACAACTAATAATGCGCCCTCACAAGCGAACAAAGAACGAGAAACCTCATAGGAAAAATCAACATGACCTGGAGTATCAATAAAATTTAACTCATAGGTATTACCATCACGTGATTTATAGTGCAAGGTTACAGCCTGAGCTTTAATTGTAATTCCTCTTTCGCGCTCGATATCCATATTATCGAGAACCTGAGATTTCATTTCGCGATCACTAAGACCGCCACATAATTGAATAAAACGATCTGATAAAGTAGATTTACCATGATCAATATGTGCTATAACCGAAAAATTTCTAACCTTAGAGCGGTCGTAAACTTCTGCCATAAAATCTTTCCTATGGGGATGATGCAATCTTAAAGATGTGGTTGCTAAAGCCTCACCAGGCTTTTATCTTAACCTTCTGATATGAACGCTTATTTTAACAGCAACACCTATTATTTGGAAATGAGTTAATTATGTGGAGATAAACGTTTTAAAACAAACTCGCTTAACTGTAAAGGAATCTCTCCAACAACTGCATATTCATAATTAAGATCCGAACGTCTTAAAACAGTCAAGGTGCCATTTACCGCTGAGGGAATATATAAACTATGAAGTTTATGCCGATAAACTCTAAAATCCGTAATTCCATCTCCATAACGTAAATAAGGAACCTCATTCTCTCCTATAATGGCGACACCTGATTCCATTAAAGAAAATTGTTTTGGAATATTTAAAATAGGCCATCCTTTTGCAGCTATAGAACTTTGCGATTTTTTGACTAGTTCAAAATGATCAAAGAGCTCATCATTATAAATAAAGTTATTTTCAGAATTAAAATTCATCATCGTAACGGTAAGTTTTAAGGCTAAATTACCATTAGGATTTATAACATTAAGCTCTACAGGTAAAGAGCTGTCTTCATCTTTGGCAATGATAAAGCTATAACGCAGATCATCCTCGGGAGCAAAACGCAAGATCGTCACCTTTCGATCTGATAAACGAGTTCTTCCAGCTATCATGCAATTGTAATCTTGCAATTGCAACTGCTCGCTAAAAAGGCGATCCCAAATATTGGTTTGATGCCAAGATAATGGACTTGCCGAATTACGATCTTGATTAAAATCAAAACCCTGCCCATTACGTAGAAAATATCCACTTACCTCACCATTTAAAGACTTCCACAATGAATAATTACGTTTGTTATGATAACGATGGCTTAAGGCATAAGGGATCATATTATTACCGTCACCACTGATAATGGTAAAATCAGCATTGGTTTTGGTATAACTTTTCTGCAATTCCTTTAAATTTAAATGACATTGGTCATTTAAATTTTCAGAAGCTTGTACTGGATGTAGACAAAAAAACGCAATCCCCATCACAAGGATTGCGAATTTACTTATAAATTTAACCATTATTGAGCTGAAGGTGTTAATACATAAAGACGGATATAATCATTTATAAGTTCCATCTCTTTATTTTGTGAATTACGAATTTCTACTTGGCGAGCAGTATTTAAATTGCCATTGCCATTATAAGAACCATCTCCTAAACGGATAACATTATTATTAGGCACACTTTGATAACTAGCCAAATTTACATTGCTAACTGGTCCTAAAGCTGCTACCGGAGCCTGCTCTTGACTCAAATTATCTACAGCATTATAAGTCTGATAACCTATGACCGTTACCATAGCTATAGATGCAGCAATGGCTGTTTGTGAAACAACAAAACCAATCTTATGAAAAGCTTTCCAAAGACTATAACGAGGAGTTTTAACTTCAGCTTGATCACATACAGGAAGTTCTTCCTTAGCAATAGCCGCGGCAATATTATCTGCTAAAGATAAATTTACCTCATCTGCAAGCTCATGACGCATGGTAGCACCAATGAGGGACCAAGCTTGTAAATGCTTTTCGTCCTCTCCTTGAAATGACAATTTTTCATCTGGAAGATCTTCTCCATCGTAACGAGCAGATAATTCCTCATTTTGCCAATCAAGATTTTTTTTAGTCATGAAGGACTCCCTTTTTGTTTTATCTCCCAAGAGCTGCCATTTTTTCTTCAATAAATTGACGCGCCCTAAATATCCTGGATCTTACAGTCCCAGTTGGGACTCCCGTCAATTTTGCGATATCATCATATGCTAAGCCTTCAACTTCACGAAGGGTTATGGCTTGCCGCAATTCATAAGGTAACTGCGCTAAAGCCTGCATAATTGTTTGTTGCAACTCCTGAGATTCAATTATTCTATCGGGTGAATCTGCGCTTGTAAGTGCCCCTTGATGATCTTGAGAATTAATATCCTCGGCATCAACATCGACATGATTTCGCTGTTTTGAAGTGGATTCTAAAAAAGTTCTAGCTGTATTTATAACTATGCGATACAACCAAGTATAAAAACCACTTTCTCCGCGAAAATTGCCAATAGCACGATAGGCTTTCAGAAATGCCTCTTGGGCAATATCGCAAGCATCAGCTTGATTGTTTACAAATTTCAAAGCAATTTGCACAACTTTATGCTGATAGCGCAACACCAAAAGATTATAAGCATTGCTATCGCCTTGCTGAACCCGCCTGACGATTGCGGCATCAGATGATGATGCATTTATGGTCTCAAGCGGTGGATTCATAAGCTATTTTCACCTTAATATGATTCTTTGACTGGCGGAATAAAAAAAAGTTCAAAAAATTTTGCAAAATTATAACAGCGTCAAAGCTCACCATAAAGATTTGACTAAATATCAATTCAAATTAGATAGTAGTCTGACGCTTTAAATAAAAGCAAAATATCTAATCCATAAGAATTAAAAGCCTATATCTTTACAAAAATCCTCTAACAACGAGCTTTTAGCCTATAATAAATCTCATGTATTTACTAAAAGCAGAGATTTGTATGCTCAAAATAATAAAAAACTATTTATTCATTTTCTTGTTAATTTTCAGCCTCCCATTTTGCTACCAGGATAAGTGGGGTAGTTGTTCCGTTCCCCTATGTACTAGCGCAAAGTCTATCTACAGCTACAGGTAATATTCGTATTCCCACAGAAGCGGAAATTAACGCTCAAATTAGCCTTGTTACAGAAGATAGCAATTTAACTGAAGATGCTCGCAAAAATAAGATCACTTCCTTAAATCAATCTTTAGAACAACTAAATAAACTTAATGGGCTTACAAACGAATATAAAGCCTTAAAAAACAAACTTGCGACTGCACCTCAAGATCTCAAACATCAATCCTTAGAGTATAGCAATACCGAAAAAAATTACTCAAAGATTCCTGATATAAGTAAGCTTAATGCCGAGGAAATAGAAAATACTCTCCCCGAGCTTAAAGATAAAACTAAAGTTCTGCAGGACTCCTTAACCCAAATTTCGGCAGAATTAAGCTCACTTCAGACCTTACCTGAACGTGTACAAAGCACCTTAACCAATAACAAAGCTTCCATTAAAACTTCTATGGAAACTATCAATAGTGCTTCTGATATAAATAGTTTTGATGTACGTCTTAAAGCTTTAAATATTTTAGTATTAAATAAAGAAAACGAACTCTTTCAAGAAAAATTCCAATCTCTTTCAACTTTGCAAAATTTAGCTGATTATCAGCACAAAATTTTAAATACAAAACTTAAATATTACCAAAATTATGTTACTGCGCTACAAAATCGTCAAACCGAACTTTTAGTTATAGCTAAAGATGATAGTAATAATGCAGATTCTCAAAATGTTACAACAGAGGATCCTGAATTATTAAAACTATTAAATACTAATAAAAATATCTTAAATTATTTAAATGAAGCCAGACAGCGTAATAGCATACTCAATAAAAATGCTCATGAGGTTAATAGTACCCTCAGTCAAATCCAACAAATTCAAAAAAGTTTAAATGCACAATTACAAGATCTTAACCGTAGCTTAGTTTTATCACGACTTTTAAATAAACAACAAAGTGTCATACCTGAGATTAAATTAAGTTATAACCTTGATGAGACCATTCCAGATCTCAATATCTGGTTATATGACTTAAAAGAACTTCGTGATGACCTTTTTGATATAAGTAAAGCTACTGACGACATCATTAAACTTACCCCTGCCTTAGAATCAAAAAGATCTAAAGTAGAAGCTATCTTAAAACAACGTCAAGATCTATATAACACTCTCTACCAGGAATTAGCTAATGAGCTTAATACCTCTATTGCTTTAAAAATCGATTACACTGAACTAAATAAGCTTAGTGCCCAAGTAAAAAATAACATTACAGAAAAACTTTTCTGGATCCGCAGTAATCAACCTATAAGCTTAGAGTTTTTATTTACAGTTGTACCTCATCTTACTAATGAAATTTCATCAATTGTGCAAAAGCTATACTCTGATGAATTTTTAGATAATACCTTACATACGATTTTAACCGTATCACCTTTATGGTTTTTAGCTTTTTTAATCATTTATTTTCGTAAATATCTAAGTCGCGTTGAGAATAGATTAGCAATGCGGCTTGATCATCAAAATGATAGATTATGGGTAACCCCTCTGGCTATCGTAGTTTCAATTTTAAACCAATTACCAAAGATGATCTGGCGTATCGTTATAGGCGCTATCTTTGTAGTTTTATTATTAGCTGACAGTAATTCTCAGGAAAAAGTTATCCTCATGCTGTCATTACATATTGCAGTATTCGTATTCTGCTTAGAGATTTTAAATCCTAATTCTTTAGCTCAACGTCACTTCAGTATTCCTCCTGCAGAACTTGAGCAAAAACGTGTAATCATGGGGAAAATTTGGATTGCGGCAATACCTATTTTGATTATTGCTAATATTGCTGAAATTGATGCGGCTAATATCTATTATGATATTTTAGGTTATCTAATTGTTGTAATCTCATCTTTAGCTTTAGTAGTACTTTCAGCAAATTGGCTTAAAAACAAATTAACCTCTGAAAGGATATCCCCTGCAATGTGGTTATTTTCAGGATTGTGCATATGCGTACCGATGGTCATCTTAATCATGATGCTCTCCGGTTATTACTACACCACAGTAAAGCTCATCAATCGCTTAGCTTATACTTTCTATTTTGTGCTCTTATACTGGTTATTAAAAAATACCATTCGCCGAATGATGCATACTGCTGAAAACAGTCTTCTTCAAAAGCGTTTACAAAAATTTAATAAATTAAAACATAAAGAGGAAAAACATCTTAACAAGCCTGGAATTCGCTTTGAGTTTATTGGCGCTAAAGCATTTAAGCTTGTAAATATCGTACTTCTTGCTTTTATTATCTTATGTATTTATATCCTCTGGAATGATTTAGCAGGTGTTTTAGGTTATCTTAAAACCGTAAATATTCTCTCAAATGAACAAATCGTAGGTGGCCAAAAAGTTATTACTAGTGCACTTACAGTTGCTGATATTTTACTAGCTCTATTTATTTTAGCTGTAGCTGGCATTTTAAATCGCAATCTACCAGCTTTACTTGAGAAAATTATGCTTCTGCGCTCGGATAATACACGTAAAAGTACTGCTTATACTGTAAAAATAGTTTCCTCCTATGGCATTACAGCCTTAGGTATTATTTTTGCAGCTGGAGCCTTAGGTATTAAGTGGGAAAATCTTCAATGGTTAGTCGCGGCTTTATCTGTCGGTCTAGGTTTTGGCTTACAAGAAATATTCGCAAACTTTGTTTCAGGCCTCATTATCTTGTTTGAAAGACAAATCCGAGTTGGAGATATCATCACCCTCTCAGGTCTATCAGGAACTGTAAATAAAATCCGTATTCGCTCTACAACTATTATTTCCTTTGAAAATAAAGAGGTAATGATCCCTAATCGTCAATTCATCACTTCAGCTCTTACCAACTGGTCTTTGAGTAATACAGTTACAAAACTTGAATTTACCGTAGGCGTAGCTTATGGTACAGATGTTGAAAAAGCTAAAGCTTTATTAAAACAGATCGTTTCTCGTTGTGCTTATATTTCTAAGGCAAATCAGCCTGTTGTCTTTATACAATCTTTAGCTGAGAGTAGTGTAAATATTCTCTGTGAGGTATTTGTAAGTGAAATTGGCAAGCGCAAAGCCACTAACGATTACTTATGTAGTGAAACTTTGCGAGTATTTGCTGAAAATAATATCGAGATTCCTTTCAATATGTTGGAGGTTAATATTAAAAATCTCGATAAAAGCAAACTTGCTCAAGAATTTAAGCAAAGTATGCTAAAAGCTATAGAATAATCATGGACTTTGCCGCATTAAACTGCGGCAAAATCTATTTCGGAGATAGCTTCAAAGGCACAAACATCTTGGCAAACAGCACATTCAGCACAAAGATCTTTGTCAATCATAAAAGAACCATCTTCTTGTTCAACAATGGCCCCGCATGGACAAATATCCTGACACTCACCACATTGGCTACATTTTTGGGGATCAATTACAAACATTTGACTTTACCTTAACTTGCATCAAAATAGTCTAAAAGACTGAAAGAACAGCCCTATATAATAAAGCATAATACGTTTTTTTGAGAATCCAAATGAACAACATTAAAAACAATTTGCAAAAAATCCACACAAATATCGAAGAATTAGCTTCTAAATATAACCGTAAAGAGCAAAAAATAAATCTGCTATGTGTAAGTAAGACTAAACCTATAGACATGATTATCTCAGCATATAAAGAAGGTGAACGTCATTTTGGTGAGTCCTATGTAAATGAAGCTGTGGATAAAATTCAGCAACTTAAAGATCAAGGCTTTGATGATATTAAATGGCATTTTATAGGACCTATTCAAAAGAATAAAACTAAGCTTATAGCGGCCAATTTTGATATTGTTGAAAGTGTTGATAGAGAAATTATCTTAAAGCGCTTAAGTGAACAACGTCCTGACTCATGCAAGCCTTTGGAGATCTTAATTGAAGTTAATTTAAGTGGTGAGTCCCAAAAATCAGGTTGCGCTTTTTCAGAAATTGATAATCTAGTCAAGACTTGCCAAAATTTACCTAATTTACGCTTAAAAGGTTTTATGGGCGTAGCTTCAGAGACCTTTGATATGGAAAAAGTCTCTCAGGAGTTTCATGCTCTTTATAAAATATATTCTGCATATAAAGAAAAAAATCCCAATATCAAGGAGCTTTCTATAGGTATGACTAATGATCTAGAACAAGCCATTGCTAATGGCAGTACAGAGATTAGAATTGGTACAGCAATTTTTGGTGAACGTAACTATAAAAAAAATGAGGTAGCCAATAAACATATAACCTTTATCGGCGGTGGCAATATGTCTACCTGTATATTTGATGGTATTGCGAAGAGCTATAGCACAGCAAAAATCACCGTATCAGGGCCTCACCTTGAAAAACTTAATCATTTCAAAGAAGCCAAAGCCAACATCACATCTAATAATATAGAAGCAGCAGCTAATGCAGATGTAATCTTTTTAGGCGTAAAACCTCAAATCTTAACCTCTGTTCTAACAGAATTGCGTGATGCTAAGATCGACTTTAGCAATAAACTAGTAATTTCTATGGCCGCTGGATTTAAATTAAGCTCAATTAAAAAGTATCTAAATTCAGATAAAATCATCAGAATAATGCCAAATACCCCAG